>NZ_JBEXSY010000034.1:0-65943 GCF_040613895.1 Nocardiopsis sp. NPDC006198
AACATCTACGGCTACTACTACACGCCCGAGAAGCTGTCGGCCACGTTCTGCACCCCCTACGACGTCGCCGGCGGCACCGCCCTCACCTCACAGTCCGGCGGCGGCGGCGCCACGGGACAGGGGCGGCGCTACTTGCGCTTGCCGAAGCGCTTCTCGAAGCGGGCGACGCGGCCGCCGGTGTCGAGGATCTTCTGCTTGCCGGTGTAGAACGGGTGGCACTCGGAGCACACCTCGGCACGGATCTTGCCCCCGCCCACGGTGCTGCGGGTGACGAAGTGGGCGCCACAGGTGCAGGTCACCTCGGTGGTGACGTACTCGGGGTGGATGTCGGCCTTCATGGTGTTCTCCTCATCAGGGGCGCGACCGCCGGACGCATGCCAAGCCGCACCACCCGGCGGGTGGTCGGCGTGGTGGGTCATGCGCGAACCGGTGTCGCGGCGATCCAGGTAGTCAGGGGCGGCGGGCCCTGCCGGAAGAAGGCGGGCCGTTACCCCGGTACCAGTTTGCCAGACCGACAACGATGCCGGGACCAGTGTCTATTCCGTCCCCCTCCCCCCTGGCCCGGGGGCGGCGTCCCGCGGGGTCCGGGGCGCCCCCGCGGAGTCCGCCCGGCGCATCAGGAGCACCAGCGCGGCCAGGGTCGCGAGGAGGAGGGCGAGCACGGCGGTTCCGGCGTTGGCGCCGAACCCGTAGACGAACACGTAGCTGACCGACCCGGCCAGGAGCACGTAGTAGGCCATCGGCAGGATCGTCTGCCGGATGAGGTCGCCCTCCCTGCCGGCCAGGCCGACCACCGCGGAGGCGGCGACCACGTTGTGGACGGTGATCATGTTGCCCGCGGCCCCTCCGACGGCCTGCGTGGCGACGACGGTCTCCGGCGGGATGCCGATGCGCTCCCCCGTCGAGAACTGGAACAGGGAGAACATCAGGTTCGAGACGGTGTTGGAGCCCGCCACGAACGCGCCCAGGGCGCCGATCCACGGCGCGTAGAGCGGCCACGTGGCGCCGCCCAGCTCGGCTGCGCCGGCGGCCAGGGTCAGGGGCATGCTCTCCATCGCGGTTTCGCCGAACTCGGCGCCGGTGTTGATGAACACGCGGACGAGGGGGACGGCGAAGAGCAGCGCGACGGCGGCGCCGGCCAGCTGCGATCCGGCCGCCTTCCAGGAGTCGGCCACCTGGCGCGCGCTCATGCGGTGCAGGACGCAGGTCACCAGGCAGACGAGGACGAAGGTCGCCCCGGGCGAGTAGAGGGGCTCGACCGCCTGGGCGACGGGGGTGCCGAGGATGTCGGTCGCGCCGACGGTGATGCCGGACAGCCACGCCTTGAGGGGTTCGACGGTGCGGGTGGCCACCAGCAGCGCGGCGACGAGGAGGTAGGGGGTCCAGGCGCGCAGGAGGCCGATGCGCCGGTCGTCGGCGAGGACGGTGTCGCCCTCGCCCGGGGCGATGCTGCCGCTCCAGCGGGCCAGCCAGTCCTCGCGCGGCGGGAAGTCCCAGGCCCGCTCCGGCATGAGGAAGCCCTTGCGCGCGGCGAGCACGACGACGACCAGGCCGGTCAGCCCGCCGAGGAGGCTCGTGAACTCCACACCGAGGAAGTGGTTGTACAGGACGGAGGGGACGGTCATGGCGAAGGCGGAGAAGAGCGCGAACCTCCACACCCCGAGGCCGTCGGAGAAGCGCCGCCCGCCGCCGTAGAAGCCGCAGAGCATGCAGCAGATGATCAGGGGCACGAGGGTGCCCGCGACGGCGTGCAGGAGGACGGTCTGGAACCCGATGTGGCCGATGAACTCCGGCACGGCCAGGCCGAGCGCGGAGGCCCGCTCGGCGACCTCGGGCGACCCCTCCAGGCCCCCGGCGACGCCCACCAGGATGGGGGTGCCGACGGCGCCGAAGCTGACAGGCGTGCTCTGGATGACCAGGCCGACCATGACGGCGGCCATGGCGGGGAAGCCCAGGGCCAGCAGGAGGGGCGCCACGACGGCGGCGGGTGTGCCGAACCCGGAGGCCCCCTCGATGAAGCTGCCGAACAGCCAGCCGATGATGATCGCCTGGACCCGCCGGTCGGGGGTGATGTCGGTGAACGTGGAGCGGATGGTGGCGATGGCGCCGCTCTTGGTGAGGGTGCTGAGCAGGAGGAGCGCGCCGAAGACGATGTACAGGAGTCCGGCGGCGAGGATGAGCCCCTGGATCGTGGACGCGGCGATCGACCGCCAGTCGGTCTCCCACGCGAGGACGGCGACGGCCACGACGACGGCGTACCCGGCGGGCATCGCGTACATGGCGGGGACGCGGAAGCCGACGAGGAGGACTCCGACCAGCAGGATGGGGGTGAGCGCCAGAAGGCTGAGCAGGGCGAGGTTGTCCATGCGGACTGCTCCCTGGAACGGGGGTGGTGCACTCGACCCCGCGACGATAGGCCGGTGTCGGCGGTCGGACCATCCCCCCTCTGTGATCCGAGACACACCGGTGATCTTTTTCGTTCCTCGGCCTCAGGA
This sequence comes from Nocardiopsis sp. NPDC006198, assembly GCF_040613895.1. Classification (NCBI taxonomy): domain Bacteria; kingdom Bacillati; phylum Actinomycetota; class Actinomycetes; order Streptosporangiales; family Nocardiopsidaceae; genus Nocardiopsis; species Nocardiopsis sp. NPDC006198. Next base: position 2,496 of record NZ_JBEXSY010000034.1, read on the forward strand.
TCCCGCCATGCGGAACACGTGGGCCCCTCCGTCCCCGCCCTCCCCGGAGTACCCCCGGCACACACGACGGCCCCCTCCCAGGCGGGAGGGGGCCGTCGGCGTCACGGGCGGGCCGGGGTCAGCGCTCCGGGCCCACGGTGGTCTTCTGGATCTGGAGCAGGAACTCCGCGTTGCTCTTGGACTCCCTCATCTTGTCCAGGAGCAGCTCGATCGCCTGGGTGGTGTCGAGCGCGTGCAGCACCCGGCGGAGCTTCCAGACGACGCCCAGCTCCTCCGAGGACATCAGGATCTCCTCCTTGCGGGTGCTGGAGGCGTCGACGTCCACGGCCGGGAAGATCCGCTTGTCCGCGAGGCTCCGGTTGAGCTTGAGCTCCATGTTGCCGGTGCCCTTGAACTCCTCGAAGATCACCTCGTCGGCGCGCGATCCGGTCTCGACCAGCGCGGTCGCCAGGATGGTCAGCGAGCCGCCGCCCTCGATGTTGCGGGCCGCGCCGAAGAAGCGCTTGGGCGGGTAGAGGGCGGTGGAGTCCACACCACCGGACATGATGCGCCCGCTCGCCGGGGCGGCCAGGTTGTAGGCGCGGCCCAGGCGGGTGATGGAGTCCAGCAGGACGACGACGTCCATGCCCATCTCGACGAGCCGCTTGGCACGCTCGATGGCCAGGTCGGCGACGACCGTGTGGTCCTCCGCGGGGCGGTCGAAGGTCGAGTGGATGACCTCGCCCTTGACCGTGCGCTGCATGTCGGTGACTTCCTCGGGCCGCTCGTCGACCAGGATCACCATCAGGTAGCACTCGGGGTTGTTCTCGGTGATCGCGTTGGCGATCGCCTGAACCACCATCGTCTTGCCCGCCTTGGGCGGGGAGACGATGAGCCCGCGCTGGCCCTTGCCGATGGGCGCCACGAGGTCGATGATCCGCGTGGTGAGGATGTGCGGCTCGGTCTCCAGGCGCAGGCGCTCCTGGGGGTACAGCGGGACGAGCTTGGAGAACTCCTGGCGGCCCCGGGCCTGGTCCGGCGACATGCCGTTGACCGAGTCCAGGCGCACCAGGGCGTTGAACTTCTCCCTGCGCTCCCCGTCCTTGGGCTGGCGGACGGCGCCGATGATGTGGTCGCCCTTGCGCAGGCCGTGCTTGCGCACCTGGGCCAGGGAGACGTACACGTCGCTCTGGCCGGGCAGGTAGCCGGTGGTGCGGACGAAGGCGTAGTTGTCCAGGATGTCCAGGATGCCCGCGACGGGCAGCAGGACGTCGTCCTCGCCGATCACCGGCTCCGGCTCCTGGCCCGTGCCTCGTCCGCGGCGGTCCCGGCGGTCCCGGCGGCGTCCCCGGCGGCGTCCGCCGAAGTCGTCGTCGTCGCCTCCGGGGCCACGGTCGCGGTCGCGGTCCCTGTCGCGGTCCCGGTCACGCCCCTGGCTCTGGCTCTGGCCCTGGTTCTGACCGCCTCCGCCCTGCTGCGGGGCACTGCCGTTGGCGTTCTGGTCGTCGCCACCGCGGTTGCGGTTGCGGCGGTTGCGCTGGCGCTCGCGACCCTGCCCGGACCTGTTGTCACGGTCCTCGGCGGAGTCGGGGCCGTTCTTCTGGGGGGTACTGGATGTCTTGGTCACGCTGCTCGCGGAGGTAGAGGAGTCGGCGCCGTCCACCGACCTGGCCTGGTCGCCGGTCTCGTCGCCGCGCCTGCGGGACGAACGCCGGTTGCGGGACGACTTGTCGCCCCGTCCACCCTGGGGGTCGGTCACGGCCTGGTCCGACGGCCGGTCGGCCGCGCGCTGACGCGGGGCTTCGTCCGTGCTCGCCGTGTCGGGGGCCTGGGCCTCGATCGAGCCGTCGGTTGCCTCGACCTTACCGGCCTTGGGAGCCGTGTCGGCTTTCTTTGCGGTTTTGACCTTCGTCGGGCCGCCCACGGGGCCGCCCTGCTTGGTCTCGATCGCGGCGATGACGTCGCTCTTGCGCATGCGCCCCGTACCGGTGATGCCCAGGCTGGAGGCGAGCTTCTGGAGCTCGGGGAGCTTCAGAGCCGCGAGCCCGGTACCGCGCGACGCCGTGCGGGACCTGGACGACGCACCTGTGGGCGCGCCATCGCCAGCCTCCGCTGCGGAGGCGCCGGTGGAGGCTTTGCTGTCGACCGCCGCGTCCGTGTGGAGTTCGGTGGTGTCGCTCACTAAGGGTCCTTCCCAAGGAGCGGGCTTCGGCCGTCAGCGGATTGCTTGATCGGCCGGCCCGGTGGTGCGAACCGGCAGGGGCCGGGTAGGGCTTGCCCCACGTGGATGTCGGAAACCGGTGTGAAGACGGTCCCCTACCCAATCGCGGCGGGCTCTGGGTACAGCCAGACGTCGGGGCGGATGGCTCGGTGGTGATGCCCGTCAACCGTGGTGACACACTCATCCGAGGAGGAGTGGACTTCGATGACGTTGGCACAGTCGCGGGAGAACCGCTGACTCGACACGTTGGCCGCCGCTTCCGAGTGGTCGTGAGATCGAACCATCGGAGTATGGGATGCGGAAGCCGCTGTGGCGGATGAGCACTCGCCCCGCAACGGGGCATCCGGTGCTTCACCTAGCCTAACATCACCAGAGGCCACGGCTATTCCTCGACACAGGTGCTACGGATGGGGAGATGGGGACCGCACCCCTCCGGCTCAACGTGTAGGGGGCGTATGTCCCAATCATTACCCGCCCTCCGACGGATCGAATCAACCTGTCGGATGATTTCCGGCGAATCAGGCCCGGCAGCACCCGCACCGACCGAGCACAGCACCAGCACCGTGGGACCCGCGCCGGAGACCACCGCGGGCAGTCCCTCGTGTCGGCGCAGGTCACGGATGAGGGCGAGGGTGCGCGGCATCGCCGGGGCCCGGTAGGCCTCGTGTAGCCGATCCTCGGTCGCCGCGTACAGGGTTTCGGGGTGGCCACAAACGGCCGCCGTCATCAGCGCGGAGCGCCCGGCGTTGAAGGCGGCGTCGGCGTGCGGCACCGTCTCCGGCAGGAGGCCCCTCGCCCGCTCGGTGGACAGCCGCTCGCCCGGGACGCACAGCACCGGGAGGATCCGCTCGTCCGGGGAGAGGCGCACCGCGCCCCACCGGCCGCCGTCACGGTAGGCGACCGTGTACCCGCCGTAGACGCAGGGTGCCACGTTGTCGGGGTGGCCCTCGATGTCGGCGGCGATCTGGTAGATCGCGTCCCGGTCCGGCCCGCCGTCGGGGCCGGTCCGTCCCAGCAGGGCGCTCGCGGCGGCGACGCCGCCAACGATCGCCGACGAGGAGGAGCCGAGCCCCCGGGCGTGCGGCACGTTGTTGACGCACGTCAGGTCGAGCCCGGGCAGCTTCTCCCCGGCGCGTTCGTAGGTCTCGCGCATGGCGCGGACGACGAGGTGCCGCCCGTCGAGCGGAACCTCCCCGGCTCCCTCCCCGCTGACGCGGACGCGGAGCTCCCCGTCGTCCCTGAGGGCCGCCTCGAACTCGTTGTACAGGCGCACGGCCAGGCCGAGGGCGTCGAAGCCCGGGCCGAGGTTGGCGCTCGTGGCGGGCGCGCGGACGGACACCGCGGTGGGGCGTGGTGGGGTCACTGCGGTCTTTCTCCTGACAGGACGCGCGGCGGGTTCCGGCCCGCCGCGCTCGGGGCCGTGGACGGCGGTCGGCCTCAGGCGAGGTCGAGCGCCTGGGCCGCGGCGAGTGCGTCGACGGGGACGGTGGTGGCGGAGGAGGCTCCGGCCAGCGCCCAGTCGGGGTCCTTGAGGCCGTTGCCGGTGACGGTGCAGACCACGCGGCTGCCGCGCTCGACCCGACCGGCCTCGACGGCCTGCAGGAGCCCGGCGACACTGGCGGCGGAGGCCAGCTCGACGAACACGCCCTCCTCCGCGGCGAGGAGCTTGTAGGCGGCCATGATCTGGCGGTCGGTGACCTTGTCGATCAGGCCGCCGGACTCGTCGCGCGCCTGCTCGGCGAGCTTCCAGGAGGCCGGGTTGCCGATGCGGATCGCCGTGGCGATGGTGCTCGGGCTGGTGACGGGGGCGCCGTTGACGATGGGCGCGGAGCCGCTGGCCTGGAACCCGAGCATGCGCGGGCTGCGCGACGAGATCCCGTCGCGGGCGTACTCCGTGTAGCCCATCCAGTAGGCGCTGATGTTGCCCGCGTTGCCCACCGGGATGCAGTGGACGTCGGGGGCGTCGCCGAGGGCGTCCACGATCTCGAACGCGGCGGTCTTCTGGCCCTGGAGCCGGTACGGGTTGACCGAGTTCACGAGGGCGACGGGGTAGTCGACGCTGAGCTTGCGGGCCAGTTCGAGGCAGTCGTCGAAGTTGCCGTCGACCTGGAGCAGGCGCGCCCCGTGGACGAGCGCCTGGGCGAGCTTGCCCATGGCGATCTTGCCCTGGGGCACCAGCACGGCGCAGGTCATGCCCGCGCGGATGGCGTAGGCCGCGGCACTCGCGCTCGTGTTGCCGGTGGAGGCGCAGATGACGGCCTTGGCGCCGTCCTCGGCCGCCTTGGAGATGGCCATCGTCATGCCGCGGTCCTTGAAGGAGCCCGTGGGGTTGAGCCCCTCGACCTTGAGGAAGACCTCGCAGCCCGTGAGCTCGGAGACGCGCGTGGCCGGCAGCAGGGGCGTGCCGCCCTCCTGGAGGGTGACGACGGGGGTGTTCTCGTTGACGGGGAGGCGGTCGCGGTACTCCTCGACGATGCCTCGCCACGCCCGTGCCATGCTCACGACTGAGTCCCTTTCGGGTGGATGCGGCTTCGCTTGACGCGCGGTGGATGCGGTGGGGTCGCCACGGGGACGCTGTCGAGCCCCGGGGCCCCGACCAGCTACGAGTCTACGACCCCCCACATACTATCTCGAATCGCGGTCGTTGGCGTCTCATCATGTGAAATCCGCGGGCGCGGCACGGAGGCCGCGCGGACGCTCCGCGCGGCCTGGTCCCGCGCCCGGGGCCGCACGGTCGCGGCCCCGGGCCGGGGGTCAGTCCGAGAAGGTCTCCACGCGCATCACGCTGGCCACCTCGCGGACCATCTCGTGCCCGCGCAGCACCTCGACGGTGGAGCTGAGCGCGGCGTCGGGGGCGGGGTGGCTGACGAGCACCAGCTGCGCGTCGTCCCCCGTCCCCTCCTGCCGGACGTTCTTGATGGACACCCCGTGGTCGGCGAAGATCTCCGCGACCTTGGACAGCACACCGGGACGGTCGGCCACGTCCAGCGCCACGTGGTAGCTGGTGATGGTGTGGCCCATGTCGTGCACCGGCAGCCCCGTGTCGTGCGCGCCCTCGGCCACCGAGGTGCGCGCGAGCCGGTTGCGCGCCACCGCGACCAGGTCGCCCAGGACCGCGCTCGCGGTGGGGGTGCCGCCCGCGCCCGCCCCGTAGAACATGAGGCGGCCCGCCGACTCGGCCTCGACGAAGACCGCGTTGTAGGCCTCCTTGACGCTGGCCAGCGGGTGCTCGACCGGCAGCATCACCGGGTGGACGCGCACGCCCACCGACTCACCGTCCTCCGAGCGCTGGCAGATCGCCAGGAGCTTGACCACGCAGCCCATCGCCCTCGCGCTGGCGATGTCGCCGGCGGAGACGCCCGTGATGCCCTCGCGATGCACGTCGGCGGCGGTCACCTGCTGGGTGTGGAAGGCCAGCCGCGCCAGGATCGCGGCCTTGGCCGCGGCGTCGAAGCCCTCCACGTCGGCGGTGGGGTCGGCCTCCGCGTACCCGAGGGACTGGGCCTCCTCCAGGGACTCCGTGAAGCCCGCGCCGAGGGAGTCCATCCGGTCGAGGATGTAGTTGGTGGTGCCGTTGACGATGCCCAGCACGCGGTGGACCCGGTCGCCGGCGAGCGAGTCCCGCAGCGGGCGCAGCAGCGGGATCGCCCCCGCCACGGACGCCTCGTAGTACAGGTCGACCCCGGCCTCGCGGGCGGCCCTGTGCAGGGTCTGGCCGTCCTCGGCGAGCAGTGCCTTGTTGGCCGTCACCACGGACTTGCCCGACTTGACCGCGGCGAGGATCAGGGAGCGGGCCGGTTCGATCCCGCCGATCACCTCGACCACGAGGTCGATGTCGGGACGCGTCACCAGGGCCGTGGCGTCGGTGGTCAGCAGCGCCGGGTCGACCCCGCGGTCGCGGTCGATACGACGCACCGCGATCCCGCCGATCTCGATCGGCGTGCCCACCCGCGCGGCCAGCTCCTCGGACTGCTCGTTGACCAGGCGGACGACTTCCGAACCCACAACGCCGCATCCGAGCAGCGCCACCTTCATCGCCATTTGGGCGTGACTCCCACTTCTCTCGTGTCCCTGCCTCGGGCGGCGGCGCCGCCCCGGAGTGGACTGTTCAGCCGACGTCGAGGCGGAGCAGGTCCTCCTCGCTCTCCCTGCGCACGATGACGCGTGCGCTCCCGTCCCTGACCGCCACCATGGCCGGCCTGGGCAGATGGTTGTAGTTGCTCGCCATGGAGTAGCAGTAGGCGCCCGTCGCGGCCACCGCCACCAGGTCCCCCGGCCGCAGGTCCGCCGGGAGGTAGAGGTCGTGCACGATGATGTCGCCGCTCTCGCAGTGCTTGCCGACCAGGCGGGACAGCATGGGAGCCGCGTCGCTCTCCCGGGACACCAGCTGGCTGGTGTACTCCGAGCCGTACAGGGCGGTGCGGATGTTGTCGCTCATCCCCCCGTCGACGCTCACGTAGGTGCGGATCCCCTCGACGTCCTTGACGGTACCGACCTCGTAGACGGTGATCCCGGCCGGGCCCGCCAGTGCGCGCCCCGGCTCGACGGCGATGCGCGGCATCGGCAGGCCCGCGTCCTCGCACTCCCTGCGCACGATGGCGGTCAGGCCCGCGGCGATGGCCGACGGGTCGAGGGGGTCGTCGCCGGAGGTGTAGGCGATGCCCAGACCGCCGCCCAGGTCGAGCTCGGCGAGGGTGACGCCCAGGTCCTCGTGGACGCCGGTGAGGAAGCGCGCGACGCGGCGGGCGGCCACCTCGAACCCGGAGGTGTCGAAGATCTGCGAGCCGATGTGGGAGTGCAGGCCCACGAGCTCGATGTGGGACGCGTCGAGGACGCGGCGGACGGCCTCGCCCGCGGCCCCGGTGCTCAGCGCGAAGCCGAACTTCTGGTCGTCGTGCGCGGTGGCCACGAACTCGTGGGTGTGCGCCTCGACGCCCGTGGTCACGCGGATGAGCACCTTCGGGCGGACGCCGAGACCGGCGGCGACGGACTCCAGCCGCTCGATCTCGTCGAAGGAGTCGACGATGATCCGTCCCACGCCGGCCTCGGCGGCGCGGCGCAGCTCGTGGACGGACTTGTTGTTGCCGTGCATGCCGATGCGCTCGGCGGGGACGCCCGCGGCCAGGGCCACGGCGAGCTCGCCGCCCGAGCACACGTCCAGCTTGAGGCCCTCCTCGACGACCCAGCGGGCGACGGCCTTGGTGAGCAGCGCCTTGCCCGCGTAGTAGACGTCGGCGTCGGAGAACGCCGTGCGGTAGTCGCGCGCACGGCCGCGGAAGTCCTCCTCGTCCATGACGAAGAGGGGCGTGCCGTACGTGGCGGCGAGTTCGCGGACGCCGACGCCGCCGACCACGACCTCCCCGCCGGAGCGGCGGGCGGTCGCCGGCCAGACCCGGGGGTCGAGGTCGTTGAGGTTCTCCGGCGGCAGGGGCGGGTTGTCCTCCGGCAGGACCTCCGCGTGGCGGGATCCGGCGGGGTGGGCGTAGCGGCTCATGATGGGCTTTCGGCTGGAACTGTACGTCTGTGCGGGTCGGCGGGCCCCGGCGGCGGGGCCCGGGCCCATTGTCCACCGACCCGATCGGAACGATGGGGACGGGTGGCCCCGGGAGGGACGACGGGGCGTCTACAGCCTTGTGGGCGCTGACACCCCGAGCAGGAAGAGCCCGGTGCGGAGGACCCCGGCGACGGCGGCGGGCAGTGCCGTGCCCGTGTCCGGGTCCTGGGCGCCCCGCTCCGCCGGTCCGGCGGCCGCGTGGGGACACGCCCGCCACTCATCGTAGGCACTGGCCAGCGCTTCCAGGTATCTCACCAGGATATGGGGTTCCTCTCGGCGCGCGGCCGTGTCCAGCACGCCGGGCCCGTCGAAGAGGAGTCCGCGCACGGCCGCCGCGTGCTCGGGGCACGCGGCGGGGGGCGGCGCCCCCTCCGCCGTCCAGCGCCCGCGTGTGACGGCGTGGGCGTGGGCGTGGCGCAGCCGGAAGGCGGGGTTGGCGTCGGTGAGGCGGACCCAGGCCCCCGGGTACTCGGCGGAGGGCAGGACGGGCAGGTCGCGGCCGGTGGTCTCGGTGTCGCGGGGACGTTCGGGGACCGACCGGCAGAAGGCGACGCGCGCGCTGTCCTCCCCGACGGCGCCGAGGACGCGCGCCGCGGGGGTGAGGAGTTCGCTGCGGTCGCCGTCCAGGTAGGGGTCGCGCCAGGACACCTCGGCGGTACCGGGGCCCGGCGGCGGGGTGCGCGGCCCGGTGGCCAGGGCGATGCGCCCCCGTGCGTCGGCCCGGGCGAGCCTGCGGGCCTGGGCCACCGGCCCCGCCTCGTGCAGGGCGGTCCGCGGCCACTCCCCCTCGCCGTCCCAGTCGCGGCCGGTGAGGAAGCGGGGGCCGTCGGCGGCCTCGGCGACCAGGGCGTCCCTCTGGCCGCCGGTGAACGTGATGTTGAGGAAACCGCGCCCGTCGCCGCGGATCCGGGCGAAGTCGGCCAGGCCCTCTTCGCGCATGCTCTCCAGCTGCGCGGCCACAAGGCCGGAGACCAGCACGTGGTGGCGCCGCCCGCGCCCCCCGCCCGGGGGGAGCCGCGCGGCGACCTTCCCGACCAGGCGCGGCGCCAGCGCGGTGGCGGCGTCGGCGCCCCCGTCCGCCTGGTCGTGGCGCGGCCACACGAACGGCACCTCGTCCGGCGGGAGGTCGAACGCGCGGGCGGCGGCCTCGCGGAGCACGGCCTCCAGGCGCCCGGGGTTCATTCGGGGCCCCCGGCCCCGTCGACGAGGCCGCGGATGACGTCGATCAGCGCGTCGGGGTCGAACGGCTTGGTGACGTAGGCGTCGACGCCGATCCGCTCGCCGCGCCGCTGGTCGTCGGCCTGGGTGCGGGCGGTGACCAGGATGATGGGGCAGTGCCGGGTGCGCGCGTCGGCGCGCAGCCGCTCGGCGGCGGTCCAGCCGTCCATACGGGGCATCATCACGTCCATCGTGATGACGTGGGGGGCGATGTGGGCGGCCCGGTCGAGGCAGTCGCGTCCGTCCACGGCGGTGAACACCTCGAACCCCTCCAGTTCGAGGTTGAGGCGGATCAGTTCCCGGATCACGTCGTCGTCCTCGACGACGAGAACCCGTGTGGGTAGGGCGTTCACGGGCGTGACACTACCCCCGCGCGGCGACACGGCACCACCGGAATCCGCCGATCGGCGCGCCCCTCCCCGGCGCGTCCCGAAGCGGTGGACGAAGGGCCCCGGTCCCCTGCTACAGTTGTTCACGCAAGCCAGCCCCCTTAGCTCAGGGGATAGAGCATCGGCCTCCGGAGCCGGGTGCGCAGGTTCGAATCCTGCAGGGGGCACGCGGGCGCGTCAGCGCCGTAGTGGAGACGACCAGCGGGAACACTGTTCCCAGCTGGTCTTTTTCTTTTCCGGGAGGTCGTCCGACCCGGTGCGCCGCCCTCCGCAGGGCCGGGGCCGCGCACGGAGGCGACGGATTCCGAGGGGAACGGACCCGCCTGGCAGGGGGACGGGGTCCCCGAATCCTGGTGACGGTCCTCACGAGGCCGGTGGGAGCGGTGAGCGACACATGGTCGGGCACAGGGCGAACGAGCGGCTCGCGGGCGAGCTCCGGCGGCGGATCCGGGCCGGGGACCCCGCCCCCGGGGAACCGCTGCCCTCCGGGGCCGAGCTGGCCCGGCGCCACGGCGCGGACCCGGCGGCCGTGCGCGGGGCACTGGTGATCCTCCGCGCCGAGGGCCTGGTCGGGGACCGTCCCGGCCGGGGTCCCGTGGTGCTCGCACCGCGGCGCGGGGTGCTGCGGAACGACGAGCGCCACCAGTGGGAGAAGGACCGGGCGCGTACGGACCTCCGGGAGCGGCGCTCCACCGGCGCGACCGAGAACGACACGGGATCCGTGGTGGACGACCTGGTGTTCAGTGCCCGCTACACGCGGGTGGTGGCCGATGCCGGCCTGGCGGAGGCGCTGGGGGTGCCGGAGGGGACCGCGCTGCTGGAGCGCGTCTACCGGACCCGCCACCGCGACGAGGACGCGCCGTTCGGCCTCACCTCGTCCTACATCCCGATCGACCTGCTGGAGTCCGAGCCCGCGCTGCTCGACGAGTCCGCGGAACCGTGGCCGGGAGGCACGCAGAGCCAGCTGTGCACCGTCGGCGTCGAGGTGGACCGCGTGGAGGAGAGGGTGACGGCGAGGCCGCCCACCCCCGACGAGGCGGAGGAGCTCGGGCTGGGTGAGGGCGTCGCCGTGATGGTGCTCAGGAAGGCCTCCACCGACACGCGGGGCAGGGTCGTGGACTGGTCCGAGGTCGTCCTCCCGGGCGACCGCGCCGAGGCGGTCTTCACGACGCGGCTGGAGCGGTGGTAGCCGTGCCCGGGATCGTCTCCGTCGTCACGGCGGTCCACGCGCCGGGCGCCCGGTTCCTGCCCGAGGCCTACCGCTCCCTCGCGGAGCAGAGGCTGCCCGGGGGGTGGGACTGGCAGTGGGTCGTCCAGGAGGACGGTGAGACCGACGGGGTCCGTCCCCTCCTCCCCGACGACCCCCGGGTGAGCTTCGGGCAGGGGCGGCCCGGCCGGGCGGGCATGGCCCGCACGCTGGCGCTGTCCCGGGCGGAGGGCGAGTTCGTCAAGGTCCTGGACGCCGACGACCAGCTGACGCCAGGGGCCCTGGCCCGGGACCTCGCCGCGCTGACGGGCGGCTCGGGGGCCGCATGGGCGGCGTCGGCGGTCCTGGACCTGCTGCCCGACGGCTCCACCGAGGGTTTCCCGGGGGATCCCGCCGAGGGGCCCGTCGAGCGCGGGTCGGTCCTGTCGAGCTGGCGGGCGCACGACTTCCTGGCGCCGGTGCACCCGGCGACGCTCTGTGTGCGCCGCGACCTGCTCCTGGCCCTGGGCGGGTGGATGGCGCTCCCGGCGTCGGAGGACACCGGGCTGCTGCTGGCGCTGGACGCCGTGAGCCGCGGGTGGTTCACGGCGGAGCACGGCCTGCTGTACCGGAAGTGGCCGGGCCAGGTGACCGCCGCGGCGGCGCACACCGACCGCGGGGAGCGTGCGGCGCGCATGGCCGTGGTGGAGGCGCGGGCGCTGTCCCTGGCGCGGACCGGCTGGGACTTCGTCCCGCCCCGGGGCTAGTCCGCGCTCCGCGGACCGTTCCGGGCCCGCGCCCGACGGGCCCTCCCGGAGCGTCCGCGGAACACGCCCCGGACGCCGGCGGCGGTCGGCCGGTACGCCGACCGCGGCCGGCGTACCGGGCCGGGGCTCCGGCCGGGAGGGGCGGGCCGACCGCCCGCGCGGGCACGGCCCCCGTTGTGCGCGCTGTCCGGGTTCAGGCCTTGGCGATCGGCCACGAGCCGTCGACGACCGCCTCGGGGTCCCGCCCCCTCCGCAGGTAGGCCTGGAAGGACGCCGCCTGGTCGGCCTTCCAGCCGACCTGGGCGGCGTGCAGGTCGTCCACGCCCATCTCGGCCAGCTCGGGGTGGGCGGCGGCGAGCTTCCAGGCCAGGCGGGCCGCGGCGAGCGCGTCGGCGGAGGCCCCGTGGGCCTGCTGCTCGTCCAGCGGCACGCCGTGGTGCGCGCACACGTCCACCAGCTTGCGCCCGCCCCTGCGGTAGGGGTCCATCTGCTTGTCCAGCACCAGGGGGTCCACGACGCGCAGCTGCCCGAAGAAGCTCACCCCCGAGCCGTGCCGTTCCAGTTCGGCGGAGAGCAGGCCGAGGTCGTAGGGGGCGTTGTAGATCACCACGGGCAGCCCCTCCACGACGGCCCGCTCCAGGGAGGCGCCGATCTCGGCCACCACCTCCGCGGCCGGGCGGCCGTGCTCGCGGGCGTGCCCGGTGGTGATCCCGTGGATGGCCGCGGCCTCCTCGGGGATCTCGATGCCCGGGTCGGCCAGCCAGGTGGTGGCGTCCTTGGTGCGGGCGCCGGGGTCGATCCGCCACAGGGCGGCGGTGACGATCCGGTCGGCGGCCAGGTCCAGTCCGGTGGACTCGAAGTCCAGGGCGGCCATCGGTTGCATGTGCCAGGTCATGACGTCCTTCGGGTCGGCTGGTTCCTACCTTCCCGCACCTGGCGTCCCACACCGGGGACGCGGGGGTCCCGGGGCCGCCGGGAGAACTCGCCGCCGCGCACTGCCGACGCGGGGAACGTCACCCCCGGACGGGCGGGGGTGACGGCCGGGAGCTGGGGTGGGGCCGCAGGGTGTGGAGCGCGGGCGGGGCCAGGGGCGCGCGACCGGGCCGGCCGTGCGAGGGCAGGCCGGAGCGGGCGGGCCCCTGGGGACCCCCCGTCTTCCAGTCAACCGGGGCGGGCGCTGGGGCGCCAGAGCCGGACGCGGCCTGTGGACGACCGTTGTCCGCGCGCTCACGTGTCCCGGCCGGCCCCTCCCCCCGTGAGCACCGCCGCGACCTCGCGCGCGATCCGGACCGCGGACTCCTCCGCGACCTGGGTGGACGCGCCCGCCAGGTGCGGGGTGGCGAAGACCCCCGGGCGCCGCAGCAGCGGGTCGCCCGCCGCCGGGGGCTCGGGGTCGAACACGTCCAGCACCGCTCCGCGCAGGTGCCCCGACTCCAGGGCCCGGTCCAGCGCGGCCGCGTCCACCAGTTCACCGCGCGCGGTGTTGACCAGCAGTGATCCCGGCCGCATCGCCGCGAGCGCCGCCGCGTCCACGATGTGGCGGGTCTCCTCCGTCAGGCGGGCGTGCAGGCTCACCACGTCCGACCCGGCCAGCAGCTCGTCCAGCCCCACCAGGCGGGCGCCCGCGCGGCGCGCCGTCGCGGGGTCGGCGTAGGGGTCGTGGGCGAGCACCGTCGCGCCGAAGGCTCCCAGCAGTTCGGCCACCCGCGCCCCCACCGCCCCCAGCCCGACCAGACCCACCGTGGCCGCCCGCAGCTCCGTGCCGGTGCGCTCGTACCGGAACCCCTCCGCGTCCCACCGGCCGCGCGCCAGCCCGGCCGCGGCGTCGGGCAGGCCTCGCATGGCGCAGATCATCGTTCCGACGCAGTACTCGGCGACCGCGCCCAGGTTGCGCCCTGGCAGGTGGACCACGGGCACCGACGCCTCGGCCGCCGCCGCGACGTCCACGTTGACGGGGCCGCCCCGGGTCACGCCGATGACCCGCAGGGTGCCGCGCCCCGCCTCGACCACCTCGCGTGTGACCGGCGCCAGGTGGGTGACCAGGGCGTGCGCGCCCCGGGTCAGGGCGGCCAGCGCGGCGGGGTCCCCGGAGGCCTCCCTGACCCCGTCCACGTCGGCGAAGGGCGCGGTGGGCCAGTCGGAGTCGACGCGGTCGATCGTGGCGGGGAGGGCGTGCCGACGGGCGCCGCCCGCCAGTTCGGCCTCCAGCGCCCCGGCGAGCAGGTCGGCGGAGATGAACCTGTCCCCGGCGCAGACCAGGCGAAGGGTGTCGGTCATCGCAGTCGCTCCCCCGTTCCGGGGTCGAAGAGGTGGACGTGTTCGGGCCGTGCCCCGATCAGGACGGGGGCGCCCGGGTCGAGGGAGGCCCCGCCGGGCGTCTGGACGACGAACCGGCCCGGGCCCCCTCCTCCCGCCTCCGGCGGGTCCTGCCCGGCGAGGTCGACCGTGGCCAGTCCGAACTCCATGAGGTACTCGAACACGCCGACGGTCGCGCTCAGCGCGGGACGCGCCGACCCCCGCCCGACGAGCTCGCAGTCCTGCGGGCGCAACCCCACCTGGACCCGGGTGCCCGCGCGGGCGCGGGAGGCCGTGGGCAGGGTCCCGGCCCCGCCGATGCGGACGGCCCCGCCGCCGTCCGCGACCGTCCCCCCGACCAGGTTGATCGAGGGTTCGCCCACGAAGTCGGCGACGAACCGGTCGGCGGGGTCGTCGAAGACCTCGTCGGGGGTGCCGAACTGCCGGATCACACCGCCGTCCATGACCGCCATCCGGTCCGCGAGGCTGAGCGCCTCCAGCTGGTCGTGGGTGACCACGATGGTCGTGTAGCCGAACTCGCGCTGGAGCACCTTCAGTTCGCGCCGCACCCGCTGGCGCTGCCCGGCGTCCAGGTGGGACAGGGGCTCGTCCAGCAGCAGGACCGGCGGGTTGCGGACCAGGGCCCGCGCCAGGGCCACGCGCTGCTTCTGGCCGCTGGAGAGGCCGGCGGGGCGCAGGTCCAGCAGGTCGGTGATCTCCAGGCGCTCGGCGATCGCGGCCACGCGCGGCCCGACGTCGCGGGCCCTCCGCGCGCGCAGCCCGTACGCCAGGTTCTCCCGCACCGACAGGGGCGGGTAGAGGGCGTAGCCCTCGAAGCCGACGCCGACGTCGCGCCTGCCCGGGGGCAGGTCGGTGACCGCGCGGTCGCCGATGAGGACCTCCCCGGAGGTCACGGTCTCCAGGCCGGCGATCATGCGCAGGGTGGTGGTCTTGCCGCAGCCGGAGGGGCCGAGGAGGGCGACCATCTCCCCCGGTTCGACGGCGAGGTCGATGCCGCGCACGGCCGCGAACGGCTCGCGCCCGCGCGCGGTGTAGGTCTTGTGCAGGTTGCGCAGGGTGAGGCTCCGGGCGGCCCGGGGCGCGGTGTCCGGCGCGGCCGTCATCGCGTCCCCCCGACCGGCAGCGCGCTGCCCACCCGGGGCGGGTGCGGGGACCCGTCCCCCGCCTGCCCCGCGAAGACGTGGACGCGTCCCCACGCGACCGCGAGGGTGACGTCGTCCCCCTCCCGGACGCGCGGGTCGTCGGTGACCGTGATGACGGTCCGTCCGGCCACGTCCACGCTCAGCTCGCGGGAGCGGCCGAGGCGTTCGACCAGGACGACCCGGCCGCGCATGGTGAGCTCCCGCCCCGCGCCGTCCGGAGGCGCGGACGGTCCTGCGATCCGCAGGTCCCGGGGGCGCAGCCCGAGCAGGACGCCGTCGGCGCCGTGCGCCTCCTCCGGGAGGGCGACGGTGGCTCCCCCTCCGTGGGTGGTGGCCAGTCCTCGGTGCACGCGGGCCTCCAGCAGGTTCGTCTCGGGCTGTCCCAGGGAACGGGCGACGAAGGCGTCCGCCGGGGTCTCCCACACCTGGGCCGGGGTGCCGACCTGGACGAGCCGCCCCTCGCGCAGCACCCCGATGCGGTCGCCCAGGGCGAGGGCCTCCTGGTAGTCGTGGGTGACGTAGACGGTCGTGGTGCGCGCCATCCCGCTGAGCTGCTTGAGCTCCGCCCGCATGGCGGCGCGCAGTTTGGCGTCCAGGTGGGAGAGGGGTTCGTCCAGCAGGTAGACGTCGGCCGGCCTGACCAGCACGCGGCCCAGGGCCGTGCGCTGGCGCTGGCCGTTGGACAGCTCGCGCGGATAGCGGCCGAGCAGGTGGTCGATGCCCAGGGTCCGGGTGACCTCGCCGATGCGTGCGCCGCGCTGCTCGGGCGTCCAGGTCCCCAGGCGCCCGGAGCGCAGGGGCGAGGCGAGGTTCTCCGCCACGGTCTTCTGGGGGTAGAGGGCGTAGCTCTCGAAGGCCATCGCCACGTTGCGCTCGTAGGGCTCCACCCCGGTCATGTCGCGACCGCCGATGAGGACGGCGCCGGTGGCCCCCTCCACGAGTCCGGCGACGCACTTGAGGGTGGTGGTCTTGCCCGCCCCCGAGGGGCCGAGGACGACGAAGAACTCGCCGTCGGCGATCTCCGCGTCCAGGCCGTGGAGGGCGGTCTTCCTTCCGTAGCGGGCGCCGAGCCCGCGCAGTTCCAGGGAACTCACGACTTCACCGCCCCGAACGACAGGCCGCGCACGAGATAGCGCTGGATGGACAGGGCCACCAGGAGCGGTGGCAGGGCCGCGATGAGCGCGGCCGCGGCGGTGAGGTTGTAGAACGCCTGCCCGCCGCCGCCGAGGAACCGGGTCACGGCCACGGTCACCGTGGGGTTCTGGCCGCCGGTGAGGATCAGCGGGAACACGTAGTTGTTCCACGCGAAGACGAACGCCAGCAGCGCCGACGCCGCGATGCCGGGCCGCACCAGCGGGAGCGCCACCATGAGGAAGGCGCGGGTGCGGGTGTAGCCGTCCAGGAGGGCCGCCTGTTCGAGCTCCTCCGGCATGTCCTGGAAGTAGGACCGCAGGATCCACACGATCAGCGGCAGGGTGACCAGCTGGAGCACCCAGATCGTGCCGGCGTCGGAGTCGAACAGCCCGAGCTGGTTGTAGATGACGAACAGCGGCACGATCACCATCAGCTCCGGTGCGAACCGGAACGACAGGATGGTGAACATGATGTCCCCGGACCCCCGGTAGGCCCAGCGTCCGGCCGCGTAGGCCGCCGGGACGCCGATGGCGAGGGACAGCAGGACCGCGCCCAGCGAGGTGACCAGGCTGGTGAGCAGCGCCCCGGTGAAGTCGACGCCGGTGAGGCGGACCCCCTCCTCGCTCAGGACGGTGGCGAAGTTGTCCGGGGTCGGGGTGAACACGAAGTAGGTGGAGGTCTGGTCCGCCCTGGACTTGAGGGACAGCAGGACCATCCACAGGATCGGGAACAGCGAGAAGGCGAACCACAGGACCAGCAGGAGGTCGGCCCCGGCGGAGGCCGGGGAGAACCGGCGCCGTCCCGGTCGGCGGGTGGCGGTCACGGTTCAGTCCTCCGATCCGGCCGCGCGGCGCTGGGCCCGGCCCAGGACGGCGACCAGGTAGCGGGCGGTGATGAACACGATCACCCACAGCAGCAGCATGTAGGTGCTGCCGAGGGAGAAGTTCAGGTTGGTGATCGAGTTCTGGAAGGCGCCGATCTGGAGGGTGCGGGTGGCCCCTCCCGGCCCTCCGGCGGTGAGCACGTACACGTGGTCGAAGACCTTCAGCGAGTCCATGAACCGGAAGATCACGGCGACGAGGATGTAGGGCCACATCATCGGCAGCATGAGGCGCCGGAACATGTAGAACCAGCCCGCGCCGTCCACGTCGGACGCCTCGAAGGGCTCCCGGGGCAGCGAGCGGAGCCCCGCCAGGACGAGGACCGCGACGAAGGGGGTGAAGATCCAGACGTCGACCAGCATCACCGACCACAGGGCGCGGTCCTCGCTCAGCCAGTCGAAGGTGGAGCCGAGTCCGAGCATGTGGTTGAGCACGCCGAACTGGGGGTTGAACATCAGCCCCCAGATGACGCCGGCGATCACCGGGGCGATCATCAGCGGCAGGATCAGCAGGCGTTCCAGGAGCCTGCCCACGAGGCCGGCGCGGAAGAGCAGCAGCGCGATGCCGACGCCGAGGACCGTCTCGACGGCCGTGGCGGCGAGGGCGTAGGTGGCGGTCACGCGCACGCTGGACCAGAACACCGGGTCGCCGAGGGTCCCGGTGATGTTCCGGAGGCCGACGAACACGGGCTCGGGGACGACGGCCGCGTAGTCGAGGAAGGCGTAGTAGGCGCCCAGGGCGAACGGGTACAGGATGCCCGCGATGACGAGGACGGCGGGGACGGACAGCAGGTAGGGCCGGAGCCCGCGCCGCCAGGCGGGGACCCGGCGGACGGGGGCGCCGCCCCCGGGCCCCTCCGCCTCCGGGGGTGCGGTGGTCGTGCTCACGTGCTCGTCCCCCTCACTCGGTGTCGAGCGCGTCGGTGCTCGCCCGCGCCAGCGCGTCGAGCCGTTCCCCGGCGTCGTCGCCCGCGTAGATGTCCTGGAGCGCCACCGCCCAGTTCTCGGTGTTCTCGAAGAACTGCGTCTGCGGCGTGAAGTGGATCCTCGTGGAGTCGATGACCCTCTCGAAGGTCTCCTGGTAGCCGGAGAACTCGCCGAGGCCCGCCTTGAACGCGTCCTCGAACACGGACTCGCGGGTGGGGTCGGCGAACCCCAGCTCGCCGGTCTGGACGGCCTGGCTCTGGGCGTCCCTGCCCGTGGCCCACTGGATGAACAGCCAGGCGGCGAGCTTGTTGCGGGACGCGGAGCTCATGGCCAGCGACCACGTCCACAGGTTGGTGTCGTAGTTGCCGTCGGGTCCGGCCGGTCCCGGGTGCCAGGCGAGGTTGCCCGCCTCGGCGCTGTTGCCCGCGATGTTCTGGGGGTAGGTGGCCGAGTCCGCGTCGTAGACCATCATGGCCGTGCCCGACCCGAGGTCGGCGGTGCAGTCGGGGTAGTCGTAGGTGGTCCAGGAGGTGGGGCCGGCGTCGCGCGCGAGGTCGACCCACTTCCGGGTGAAGTCGACGGCGGCCTCCGAGTTCATGGCGGCCACGAGCCGGTCGCCCTCCAGCGTGTAGTCGACGCAGCCCTCCCTCGTGAACTGGGTCATGAACCCGGGGTGGATGGTCGCCCAGGAGCGCGATCCCCGGAAGGCGAGGCCGTAGGTGTTCTCCGAGCGGTCCGTGAGGTCGACGGCCAGTTCGCGGAGTTCGTCGAAGGTCTCCGCCGGCCGGATGCCGCGCCGGTCGAACTCGGCCTTGTTGTAGCAGATCACGTTGGTCTCGAAGCCCCACGGGACGGCCCACTGCCCTCCGGTGCCCAGCGGGCTCCCGGTGGTGAAGTCCCACGAGGTGGAGGTGCGCAGGCCCTCGTAGATGTCGTCGAAGTCGTACTCGTCGCTCGTGGCGGACTCGTTGTCGATCCAGGGGCGCAGGTCCTCCATCCAGCCGGGCGGGCCGTAGGTCCAGATGAAGTAGGCGCCGGTCATGAACGCGTCGTAGTTGCCCGCGCCGCTGGCCAGCTCGGTGTTGAGGCGCGTGTAGTAGTCGGCCTCCGCGACGAGGTCGGCGTTGACGGTGATGCCGGTCAGCTCCGTGAACTGCGCGAGGAGGGGCTGGAAGGCCACCTGGTAGGGGTGCGGGGTCTGGAGCACGGAGATCTCGGCGCCCTCGGCCTTGCGCCAGTCGAACGCCCCGGTGACCTCGCCGGCCCCGTTCTCGCCGCCGGCGATGCTGCCGGTGCCCAGTCCGCACCCGGGCAGCAGGACCGCTCCCGCCGCGGCCGCGCCGCCCGCGCCCAGGAGGCCCATGGCACGGCGCCGGGACAGGTCCGGCGCTCCGGGCGGGCCGGGGACGAGGGGGGATCCGGGGGTACGCGGGGGGCGGCGGTTCCTTCTGGGGTTCATGGTGCTCTCCGGTCGGTGGTGGGGGGTGGCGCCGTCCGGCGGGGCCGCCGGTCGGCCGCGCCGGGGGTCAGTCGGAGGGGCCGGGGTCCCGCCGCGTGTCCGGACCGGGACTCGCCGGGGGCGCGGAGGTCCGCGGACGCGCCGGGTCGGAGGGGCACCGGGGGCTCACCGGGGAGGCGTGTGTCCGCGGGTCCGTGCGGGTTTCCCGGCGCGTCGGGAGGTTGAGCGCCAGCAGGGCGGGCGGCTCGGCGGGGTCGGCGGGGACGCGCAGCCGGGTGACGGCGCCGTTGTCCAGCCGGGGGAGCACGCGCCGGTAGTGGGCCAGGGGGATGCCGAGCCAGGAGCACAGGGCCAGGCGCAGCGCCGTGTTGTGGGCGACGACGAGGACGCGCCGCCCGGGGTACTCGTCGGCGAGGCTCCGCAGGGCCGCGCGCACGCGGTCCGCGACCGCGGCGGGGTCCTCCGCCCCGGGGAGCGGGTGGGCCGCGGGGTCGGCGCGGAAGGCGTGCGCCGCGCCGGGGTGGCGCGCGTCGGTCTCGGCGAGGGTCAGTCCCTCCGCCAGCCCGAAGCCGGCCTCGGAGAGGTCCCGCAGGACGACGGGCTCCACGCCGAGCGCCGCGGCGGCGGGGAGGGCCGTGGCCCTGGCGCGGCCGAGCGGGGAGCAGGCGACCGCGTCGTGGGGGTGGTCGCCGACCCAGAGGGCGAGGGCGCGGGCCTGGTCGCGGCCGGTGCGGTCGAGGGGGATGTCGGAACTGCCCGCGTACCGGTTCTCGGCGTGCCAGACGGTGCGGCCGTGGCGGACCAGGGACAGCTCGGAGTGCGCGGGGATCATGCCGTGGCCCCCTCCGGGGTCCGGGGGCCGCCGAGCCACCCGCGGTCGCGGAGGGCCTCGACGAGGCGCCGGTACCCGTGTGCGAGTTCGTCCGCGCGGGACGGATCGGGTTCGTAGCGGTGGGCGACGCGGACCATGGCGCGCGCGGTCTCGGCCAGGCGGCCCGCCGGGGCGCGGGCGATCACGGCGGAGCCGAACGCCGACCCGGTGTGCGCGGGGACCAGCACGGTGCGGCCGAGGACGTCGGCCCGCAGGGCGGTGAGCCAGTGGTTGCGGACCGCGCCGCCGACGGCGGTGACCGGTCCCGCGGTGTCGGCGCCGAGCGCGGCGAGGGCGTCCAGGGAGAGGCGTTCGACGTAGGCCAGCCCGTGGGCGATCCGGTTGAGGCGCGCGGCGGGGTCCGCCGGGCCGCTCCCGGGGCCGATGTCGAACCCCCGTGCGCCGGGGGCCGCGAAGGGGAACCGTTCGCCGGTGCCCGCGAGCGGGTACGTGGCTCCGCCGGGGACGCCCAGGCGGAGCGCTCGCGCGGTGAGCAGGTCGAGGTCGTGGCCGCCGAGGTCGGTGTCGAGCCGTCCGGTACCGGTGCTGGACGCGCCCCCGGGCAGCCAGCCGCCGTCCGGGTTGCGGTGGTTGTAGACCACACCGGAGGGGTCGCGGAGCGGGTGGGGACTGGCGCCCTTGAGGACGAGCGTGGTGCCGAGGGACGAGCACCAGAGCCCCGGTGCGAGGGCGGCGGTGGCGACCTGGGCCGCGCAGCCGTCGGTCATGCCGGCCCGGACGGGGGTGCCCTCGGGGATGCCGGAGGCGCGGGAGGCCGCCGCGGTGACGTGGCCGACCGTGGCGCCGGGGGCGACCACGGGGGGCAGGACCGCCGGATCGATCCCGAGGCGGTCCACGAGGGTGTGCGGCCAGCTCAGGCTCCGCGGGTCGTAGCCGGTCTTGAGGGCCTGGCTGGTGTCGGTGGGCACGGCCGCTCCGGCGAGGCGCCCGGAGACGTGGTCGCCCTGGTGGGCGACGAGCAGTCCCGGGGCGAGGCGGCCCTCGCGGGCGAGCCCGACCAGGCGGGGAAGGGCCCAGGTGGGCTGGACGTGGTCGGCGCCCAGGGCGTGGATCGCCGCGGTCCGGGAGGCCGCCCTGGCGTCGTCGTACATCTGGGCCGGTCCGACGGGCAGCGCGTCGGCGGTCTGGAGCAGGAGGGTGCCGGAGGTGCCGTCGACGCTGACGGCGCCGACCGGGCGCCCGTCCCCGGGGTCCCGCGCGGCGAGGGCGGCGCCGGTGGCCCGGCAGGTGGCGCTCCACCACTCCTCGGGGTCCTGTTCGTGGCGGGGCCCGTCGCGGTGGTCGCGGAGCAGGGCGGCCTCTCCGGAGCCGACGACGGCGCCGTGGTCGTCGACGAGGACGGCGCGGACGCCCTGGGTCCCCAGGTCGACGCCGAGCCAGAGGGCGTCGCGCCGGTCGGCGGGGTCGGGGGGAGCTTCGCGTGGTGAACCGGCAGCGCGCACCGCGGATCCTCTGCTCGGAGGCGCACAGGGATGTGACCTGCTTCACCTTCGGACGTGGTGACGGCCAACGTAGAACCGGTCTCTTCTCATGTCAAGGTGTGTTCGTCACACCTTTTCCGGTGATGTTCACGGACGGCCTCGCCGGTTTCCGGTGGTTCCCCAGTTCAGCAGGGCGTTGCCCTCTACACCCGCCGCGTCGCGACGAGTGATCTTCACACCGAGGGTTGACACACGCGGGCCGCCCGGTTGAGATGTTCGGCAACAGAGACGACGAACGACGGGGGACACGCACCGTGGCGGCCAAGGCGGACCCGAGCGAGCACGACCGGGTCGAGGACGAACGGCCCCCGGGGCCGGGGGACCGGCGTTCCCTGATCACAGGCCTCGTCCTGGACAGCGGGTCGGTGTCCGCCCAGGAGCTGGCCGAACGCTTCGGGGTCTCGGTCATGACCATCCACCGCGACCTGGACGAGCTCCAGCGCCAGGGGGTGCTCCGCAAGGCGCGGGGGGTGGCCACCGCCCAGCCCAGCGGCACCTTCGAGTCCAACGTCGAGTACCGGAGACGGGTCAACGCCGACGCCAAGCGCGCCATCGCGGCGCGGGCGGCCGGGCTGGTCGAGCCCGGCATGTCGGTGCTCGTCGACGACTCCACCACCGCCGCGCACCTCATCCCCCACCTGGCGGAACTGGCCCCGCTCACCGTGGCCACCAACTACCTGCGCGCCCTCACGGAGCTGTCCCGGCTGCGGGACGTGCAGGTCGTCGCGCTCGGCGGCACCTACGACGTGCAGCACGACTCGTTCCTCGGAACGACCTGCGTGGAGGCCATCCGCTCGATGCGCTTCGACGTCGCCTTCGTCAGCACCTCCGCGGTGACGGCGGGTCACGCCTTCCACCAGGAGGACAGGATCGTGGCGGTCAAACGCGAGATGGTCGCCGCCGCCGAGAGGTGCCACCTGCTCATCGACCACTCCAAGCTCACCCGTAGCGCGCTCCACCGCCTCCTGCCGCTGGAAGGGTTCACGTCCGTGATCGTCGACTCCGCGACCCCCCGCGAACACCTCGCCCGACTCCGCGAACACGACGTGCCGGTGGAGGTGGCGGGCGATGACGGCTGAACCCGCCCGGCGGGGCCCCTCCGGCCGGACCGGGTCCCCCTCCCCGGACGGGCACGGGACCCCGGTGGGCCGCCCCGTGGTCGTCTTCGACCTCGACGGGGTCGTCGTGTGGACCGAGCACCTGTGGGAGGAGTCCTGGGAGGTGTACTGCCGGCGCCACGGCGCGCCCTGGTCCCGCGACGACACACTCCGGGTGCAGGGCATGAGCAGCCCCGAGTGGTCGCGGGACGTGGCCGGGCGGATCCGAAGCCGCACCGGCGCCCGGGTCGACCCGGAGCACGTGTACGAGTCCTGCGTCGCGCACATGCGCGACGCCCTCCTGGCCGGCCGAGGCCCCCTCCTCCCCGGCGCCCGCGACCTCCTCACCGACACCGCCGCGGCGACCGTGATCGGCCTGGCCTCCTCCGCGGCCCGACCCGTCATCGACACCGTCCTGGAGCGCGAGGGACTGGCGGGCCTGTTCGCCGCCACGGTCTCCAGCGAGGAGGTCGCGCGCGGCAAGCCCTCGCCCGACGTCTACACCGAGGCCCTGCGCCGGCTCGGCGTCCCCCCGTCCACCGCCGTGCCGCTGGCCGTGGAGGACTCGGCCAACGGCATCCGCGCGGCCGACGCGGCGCACATGCGCGTCGTCGCCCTTCCCAACCGCGACTACCCGCCCGGCGAGGACGCGCTCGCCCTCGCCGAGCACGTCGCGGCCGACCACGACGACGCCCGCGCCTACCTGCGGTCGGCCCTGGATGCCGCACCCTGACTCCGCCGGGGCCCACCGGACACGGGCCCCTCGGCGGCCGCCCCGCAGTTTCCCGCAACCACCGGAGCACCGGCACTTCCCGCAGCCCCCGACGGCGTGAGGAGACCCGTCCCATGTCCCGACCGCTCGACGAAGCCACCGCTTTGCGCGAGGGTGCGCCCGCCTGCCCGGCCCGGGTCCGCCGACGGCTCCCCGAACAGGTGGACGGCGGGGGTTGCGCGGCGGCGGAACCCCCGCCGGACGCGCGGCCCCCGGACACGGCCGTCCCCCCGCCCGCCCCCGGGGCGCCGGCCTCCCCGGGGGAGGCCGCTCCGTGAGCGGCGGGCGGACCCTCCTCGGGGTGGACGCGGGCACGTCCGTGGTCAAGGCCGTCGTGTTCGACGAGACGGGCGCGGCGCTGGCCGTGCGCGGACGCGGCCTCGCGGTGGCCCACGGGCCGGGGGGCGCGGTCGAACAGGACCTGGAGCACGTCCTGGCGGGGGTGTCGGAGGTGGTCCGCGCCGTGGCCGCCGAGGTGGGCGCCCCGCCGGACCTGGTGGCGGTGACCGGGCAGGGCGACGGGTGCTGGCTCACCGACGCCGACCACAGGCAGGTGCGCCCCGCCATGTCGTGGCTGGACGGGCGCGCCTCGGAGATCCTCCGGCGGTGGAACAGCACGGGGGTGACCGAGCGGGTCTACCGCGAGAACGGCACGACCATGTTCCCCGGCACCGCAGCGCCCCTGCTGGCCTGGCTCGACGAGCACGAACCCGGGTCCCTGGACCGGGCGGCGACGGCCGGGTACTGCAAGGACGCGGTGTTCGCCCGGCTGACCGGCAGGCGGGCCACCGACGCGAGCGACAGCTCGATGCCGTTCGGCGACGGCTCCGGGAAGGGGTACAGCGACACCGTGCTGGAGCTGACGGGGCTCTCCGGCCGGCGCGGCCTCCTGGCGCCCGTCTCGGCCGCGCCCCGCGCCGGGCTGCACGCCGACGGCGCGCGCCTGCTGGGGCTGCCGGAGGGGACCCCGGTCAGCTCGGGCCCGTTCGACTTCCCCGCCTGCGCGGTGGGGGCGGGCGTGCGCGACCCGGGCGACGCCCTGATGATCGTCGGCACCACCCTCGGGTGCATGGTGCTCGTCGACCGCCTGGAGACCGCGGGGACCCCGGCGGGGTTCCACGTCTCCACGGGCGAGCGGGGACGGTGGCTGCGGGCGATGCCGGCGATGGTGGGCACGGCGTCCGTGGACTGGCTGCTGTCCGTGCTCGGGATGGACGTGGAGGGCGTCGGCCGCTCCCTGGCCGAGAGCGCCCCGGGCGCGGGAGGGGTGGAGGTGCTGCCGTACCTGGCCACGTCGGGCGAGCGCGCACCGTTCGTCGACCCGCGGGCGGCGGGCCAGTTCACGGGGGTCAGGCTGACGACCTCGCGGGGCGACCTCGTGCGCGCGGTGTGCGAGGGGCTGGCCTACGCGGCCCGGCACTGCTTCGACACGGCGGGGTCTCCGGACCGCCTGCTGGTCTGCGGCGGGGGTTCCCGGTCCCTTCCGTGGCTCCAGGTCTTCGCCGACGTGCTCGGGATACCGCTGGAGACGGCGCGCGCCCCCGAGGTCGGCGCCCGCGGCGCCGTCCTCTCGGCGGTGGGCGACTCGGTGGACCGGGCCGGGTGGACCGCCCCGTCCGCGACCGTGGAACCGGATCCGGCCCTGCGCGCCCACTACGACGACGGCTACGGGCGCTACCTCGCACACCTGGAGGCGGCCCGCCCGCTGTGGCGGCCCCTCGCTGCGGGTCCCGCCCCCGGGCGGGTCCCGCGGCCCTCTCCCGCCGGTGACGACGCGGAGGTCACCCGTGGGCTCTGAACCGCACCGGCTCTCCCCCGCCGACCGTGACCGGGTGCTGTCGCGGGCCGGGAGCGGGCACTTCGACGTGGTCGTGGTCGGCGGCGGCATCACCGGGTCGGGGTGCGCGCTCGACGCCGCGGCCAGGGGCCTGTCGGTCCTGCTGGTCGAGGCCGGGGACCTGGCGGGCGGGACGTCGTCGCGCTCGGGCAAGACGGCGCACGGCGGGCTGCGCTACCTCGAACAGCTCAACTTCTCCCTGGTCGCGGAGGCCCTGCGCGAACGGGACCTGATGATCGGCGTGACCGCCCCCCACCTGGTGGCCGCCGAGCCCTTCCTGCTCCCGACCACCCGCTGGTGGGAGCGCCCGTACTTCGGTGCGGGGGTGCTCGCCTACGACGCCATGGCGCTGGCTCGGCGGCGGGGGGCCGGGGTCCCCGCGCACCGGCACCTGTCCCGGCGCGGCACGCTCGCGCTCGCCCCGGGGCTGGACGCCTCCGTGGTCACCGGCGGCATCCGGTACCACGACGGGCGCATGGACGACGCCCGGCACACCCTGGCCGTGGCGAGGACCGCCGCCGGCCACGGCGCGCTCGTCCTCAGCCACGCCCGGGTCACGGGGATGCGCGTGGAGGGGGGCCGGGTGCGCGCGGTGGCCGTCCGCACGGCCGAGGGGGGCGAACTGGAGGTGTCGGCGGGCTCGGTGGTCAACGCCGCCGGCGTGTGGGCCGCGGACGTCCAGGCCATGGCGGGTGAGCCGGCCTTCGCCGTGCGCCCGGCCAAGGGCGTGCACCTGCTGGTGGAGGGCGGGGCCTTCGACTCACGGACGGGGCTCATCGCGCGGGCGGAGGACTCGGTGATCATCCTGCGGCGGTGGTACGGGCGGTGGCTGCTGGGCACCACCGACACCGCGTACGAGGGCGACCGGGCCGCCCCGGGGGTGGGCGCCGAGGACGTGGACTACCTGCTGCGCAACGTCAACCGCTACCTCGCCCGCCCGCTGACCAGGGCGGACGTGCTGGGCGCCCACGCCGGGCTGCGGCCGTTGCTCGCTTCCAGGGACACCTCGGCCACGTCGGCGCTCTCGCGCGACCACGCGGTGCTGAGCGGCCACGGCGTGGTGACGGTCGTGGGCGGCAAGTACACCACCTACCGCCTGATGGCACGGGACGCGGTGGACGCGGTCGGCCGGGTGCTGGGCCGGAGGCTGCCGCCGACCCCGACCGCGCGGATCCCGCTGGTCGGCGCCCGCGACCGGCAGGGCGCCGCCGGGCGGCCCGCCCCACCGGCCTCCGGGCACGGGGTCGCGGAGCACCACGTACGGCGCATGCTCCTGCGGTACGGCGACGAGACGCCGCGGGTGCTGGAGACCGTGCGGCGCGACCCGGCCCTGGGGGCGACCGTGGCGGGCTACCTGGCGGCGGAACTCCGGTACGCGGTGACCCACGAGGGGGCCCGGACCCTGGAGGACGTGCTCGCCCGGCGCACCCGGGTGGCGCTCGAAGCGCCCGACGGCGGCGCGGCCCTGGCGCCCGGGGCGGCGGCGCTGGTGGCGCCGCCGCTGGGGTGGGACGACGCGGACGTGGAACGGGAGGTGGCCGCGTACCGGGCCGCCGTCGTCCGCGACCGCGCCGCGCTGGGATGACGGGGAACCGGATGCGCCTGCCCCGTCCCGGAGCCGCAGGCCGGCGGGTGTGCGCGCCGCACACGGCCCCCGCGACCCGCGCTCCCCTCCGGCGCCGCGGACCCCGGGCCGTCCACAGGCCGTGGCCCGGGGTGGTGCGCGGAATCCCCGTGCCCTAGCTTCGAGGCATGAAATTCCTGGTACGCGAACGCGTTTTCGACATCGGTGACGACTACTGGGTGACCGACGAGGACGACCGCAAGGTCTTCCTCGTCGACGGCAAGGCCCTGCGGATCCGCACGACCTTCGAGCTCAAGGACACCGACGGCAACGTCCTCACCGTCATCCGCAAGAAGCTGTTCAAGGTCCGTGACCAGATGCGCGTCGAGCGCGACGGCGACACCGTCGCCACCGTGCGCAAACGCCTGGTCAACCCCCTGCGCGACAAGCTCGTGGTGGACATGGAGGGCGCGCCGGACTGGGAGGTCACCGGCGACTTCCTCGGCAAGGAGTACGTCATCGCCGACGAGCACGGCACCGTCGCGCACGTGTCCCGCAAGTGGTTCCGCGTCAGGGACACCTACGCGGTGGACGTCAACACCCACCGGAGCGACATCGGCGGCGACGCCGCCCTCGTGATCAGCGTCGCGGTCGCCGTGGACTCCCTCACCCGGGACGACGACGAGGAGGAGGGCGGGGAGCAGGACTGAGCACCGCGTCCCGCGGCGTCCGCCCCCTGCCCCGGGCCGGACCCGCCTTCCCCGGGGTGTGGTTCGGCGCGGGCGGCGTCCGCGGGGACCGCGCCGCCGCCCGCCGGGGCGGCCCCGGAAGGGCTGCGCCGGAGCACCGCTCCGCGGACCGGGGGCAGACCCGCCCGGCCCGCTCCGGCGCCGCGTCCCGTCAGGCGGCCCTGCGCGCGAAGAGCGGCACGGCGACCGCCCACACACCCGCCACCCAGGCCGCCATCACGGCGCCGCCCCCGATCGCGGAAAGGTCCGTCCTGTTGGGGCCGCCCCTCAGGAACATCTGCGCCCCCGCCCGGTCGGGCAGGAGGTCCGCCAGGCCGGTCAGCATCGAGAGGTAGAAGGACAGGGCCAGCACCAGACTGATCAGGAGGACCAGCGGCACCACCGTGTTGCGCAGGACGACGGTGATCCCGGCCGCCAGCAGGGCGAGGAGCACCCAGTACGCGACCGCGCCCGCCAGCGCTCCCAGGACGGGGCGGTCGAGCATGCCGGTCAGCGGGTACCCGTGCTCCCCCAGTCCGACCTGGGTGGCCGCGAAGGCCGCGGGCACGGTGGCCAGGGCGACCGCCAGTGCCGCCGCCGCGACCGCGGCGGCCTTGGCCAGCAGGAGCCGGGGGCGGTGCGGCACGGCCAGCAGGGAGGCGCGGATCTGCCCTCCCGTGTACTCGGTGCCGACCGCGAGCACGCCCAGGACCACCATGCCCGCCTGCCCGTAGGAGATCGCGTCGAAGCCGGACTGCTCCGGCACGACCTCCCCGACGAGGAGACCGGGGTTGTCCGTGAGGGCCCTCCCCACCGACCATCCCGACAGCCACGCCAGCCCGACCGTCAGCGCGGCCGTCGCCAGGCAGGTGAACAGGACCGAGGTGAGCGTGCGGAGCTTGAACGCCTCGGCGCGCACGGTGTCGATCATCGTTCTCCCCCGCCCCGGGCGGCGCCGCTGCCGCCGGGCCACGGCCCGAACCCCGTGTCCGCGCCGCCGGGGCGCCCGGTGAGGGCGAAGAAGGCGTCCTCCAGGGAGGCGTGGCCCGCGGCCACCTCGTCGGGGCGGCCCTCGGCGACCAGGCGCCCGCCGTCGATCACCACCAGGTGGTCGGCGATCCTCGCGATCTCGCCCATGAAGTGGCTGGACAGGAGGACGGTGCGCCCCTCGTCGGCCAGGGCCCGCGTGAACGACCGCACCCAGCGGATGCCCTCCGGGTCGAGGCCGTTGACGGGCTCGTCCATGACCAGTACCCCCGGGTCGCCGAGGAGGGCGGCGGCCAGGTCGAGCCGCCGTCCCATCCCCAGCGAGAAGGTGCGCACCCGGGCCCGGGCGGCCCCGCCCAGGCCGACGCCCTCCAGCACCTCCCCCACCCGGGAGGCGGGCAGGCCGTTCGCCCTGGCGATCCACCCGAGGTGGGCCCGGGCCGTCCGCGCGGGGTGCGCTCCTCCCCCGTCGAGCTGGGCGCCGACGGCGGTGGCGGGCCGGCGCAGCTCCGTGTAGGGCCTCCCGCCGATCAGGGCCGTCCCCCCGTCGGCGCGGTCGAGTCCGAGCAGCACCCGCAGGGTGGTGCTCTTTCCGGCGCCGTTGGGTCCGAGGAAGCCCGTGACCTGGCCGGGACGGGCGGTGAAGGTGAGCCCGTCCACCGCCGTCCGGGCGCCGAAGCGCCTGGTGAGTCCGCGTATCTCGATCATGGGACCCATCGTCGGGCCGGAAGGGTCCCGGGCGCGTCCGCCCGGGGAGGACAGTCCCGACGTCACCCCGGGAGGACGTCGCCCCCCGCGCCGGCGGCCCTGACGAGCCCGCTCTCGTAGGCGAACACCACCAGCTGGGCGCGGTCGCGGGCGCCGAGCTTGGCGAGCAGGCGGCTCACGTACGTCTTGACGGTGGCGCGGCTGAGGGTGAGGCGGTCGGCGATCTCGGCGTTGGACAGCCCGCGCGCGATGAGGGTGACGACCTCCCTCTCCCGCGGGGCGAGCGGCGTCCGCGCCCAGGCGGCGGGCGCCGTTCCGGCCCTCTCGCGCACGACGTGGGCGATCAGGCGGCCCGTGACCTCGGGGGCGAGCAGGGACTGCCCGTCGGCGACCACGTGGACGGCGCGGAGCAGTTCCTCGGGGGCGGTGTTCTTGAGCAGGAATCCGCTGGCCCCGGCCCGCAGGGCGCCGTACACGTAGTCGTCCAGGTCGAACACGGTCAGCACGACCACCCTGGTGTGCGGGGCGGCCGCGCAGATCTCCCGGGTGGCGGCCAGTCCGTCCATCTCGGGCATGCGGACGTCCATGAGGACGAGGTCGGGCCGGAGGCGGGCCGCCAGGTCCACCGCCTCCCGCCCGGTACGGGCCTCGCCGACGACGGTGAGCCGGGGGTCTCCGTCCATGAGCATGCGCAAGGAGCCGCGCAGGAGGTCCTGGTCGTCGGCCACCACGATCCGCACGGGTGCGGTCTCCCCCATGAGTCCTCCGGCCGTCGTGTCGCGAACGCGGTCGGGGCCCGTGCGCGCCCCGCGGGCTCTCCGGGGCGGCGGGGACGTCCCGACCGGGGTCCGGCCCGGAGCACGGCTCCGGCCCGGAGCACCGCCTCCAGTGTCCCGGACGCCGGGCGGCCGCGGAACGGCGCCGCCCCTCCGCGCCCCTCCTCCCGCCGGCCGCGCCCTCAGCCGCCGGGGCCGGAGGGGACGCGGGCGCGGACCCGGAAGCCGCCGCCGGGCAGAGGGCCGGCCGTGAGGGTTCCGCCGTGGACCGCCACGCGCTCGCGCATGCCGACCATGCCGACGCCCCCTCCCGGTGAGCCGACGCGTCCCCGGGCCGGGCCGGTGTCGGTCACCTCGGCCTCCACGGCGTCCCCTCCCCCGGTGACGACCACCGAGCAGGAGCCGCCGGGAGCGTGCCTGATGACGTTCGTGACCGCTTCCCGGACGATCCCGTACACGCTGACGGCCACGGCGGGCGGCACCCCCTCCACGCCCGAGACCTCCAGCCGGCAGTCGATCCCGGTGCGGCGTGCCGTGTCCGCCAGGGCGGCCAGCCCGTCCAGCCCCGGTTGCGGGTCCAGCGGTGCGTCGGCGTCGGCGCGCAGTGCGCCCAGGACCCGGCGGAGTTCGTTCGACGCCTCCCGGCCGGCCTCCTCGATGTCGGCCAGGGCCGACCGCAGCTCCTCGGCGTCCCCGCCCGCGTACCGGGCCACCCCCGCGCGCATGCCGATGGCGCCCAGGGTGTGGGAGACGACGTCGTGCACCTCCCTGGCCACCCGCAGCCTCTCCCGGGTGCGGGCCTCGCGTTCGACGGCCGCCACCGCGCGCTCCTCCTGCTCGCGGAGCTCCCGGACGGAGCGTCCCAGCAACCACGAGAGCGAGAGGAGGACCGCTCCGACGACGAGGGCCCGGACGGGCTCCTCCAGCGGCACCGGGTCCACGCCCGCGGCCACCAGCACGAGGAGCGCGCCCAGGAGGTAGGCCCAGTGCCGGGGCCGGAAGGAGCCGTGCCGCGAGGTCAGCGCCAGCGGGTACAGCGTCCACGCGGCCGCGGTGAACGGCTCCGCGGTCCATCCGGCGGCCAGGGCGGCGAGCGTGGCGGCGAGCACCGTGCAGAAGGACGCCGCGGGCAGCCGCCAGCGCAGCAGGATCCCGGCCGTGATCAGGGCGGACAGGGCGAGGCGGGCCCAGGGGAGCGGGTCGTCGGCGCCCAGGTCGCGGGGGTCGGGCAGTCCGCCGGCGAGGGCCAGGTGGACCAGCGAGGCCGCGGCGTCGGCCGCGAACCTCCGGGGGGTGGGGCCTCCCTCCGCCCGGAGGGCGGGCCAGGGCCGCCGGGGGGCCGGGGGCACGGGGGCGTCGGGCGCGGTGAGGGGGGCGGCCGGACCGGCCGGGGGGACGTCAGTCGCTGAGGACACCGAGCATGCTCCGCTCCCAGGGGAGGTAGGGCTGTCTGCTGCTGCGCAGCACCGGACGCGGATCCCGGTCCTCGGACACGCAGCGGGAGATCTCCAGGGCCGCGAGCTCCCCGGTCATCCGGAAGGCCCGGGGTGTGGAGTCCTCCCGGTGCCAGCGGGCGTCGACCAGGCGCACCAGGGCGACGATACCCGGTCGGGCGCCGTCCCCGGCGTGCCATGCCAGCCGCAGGCCCTGGGCGAAGGCCGCAGCCAGCTCCTCGGGGAGGCGCTCCCCCCGGGGTCCGACGGGCTGGACCGCGTTGACGAACTCGAAGCCGTCGGGGTGCCCGGCGGGCAGGGGCTCCGCCTCGGCCCACGCCGCGGCGAAGTGGCCGCCGCAGCTCTGGAGGACGTTGCGGACATAGATCCCGTGGACGGGGCGGGGCAGTGACGTGCGGTTCGGGAAGGGCACCGGCCTCTCCTTCCTGCGTGTGTGCGGCGGTTCAGGAGTCCTTCCCGGTCTTCGCCCCGAAGATGCCCATGTGTTGTCGATCGGTTGTCCGGGCCGGGCCGTCCGGACGCCGGCCGCGTCCTGCCCGCCCGCCGACGCGTGGAGGGGGAACAGGGTGGCTGGCTGTAGTGCCGGGCACCTCCGGAATGCCCCAGACTGATCGTTGCCGAGGGGTTGCTACGTGAACGGGGAGTAACGAGGATGAACGAGGTCTGGGCTCGGGCGTTGCGGGCGGGCGGCTACCTCCTGGTGGCCTTCGCCTCCGGCCTGGCCGTGCTGGTGGCTCTGCCGCTGACCCTGGCCGTGGTGCTCACCGTGCCGATCGGCGGCCTCGGGTTCGTGCTGCTGCCGCCCTGGCTGGGCGCCGTGGGGAGGTTCGCCGCGTGGCACCAGGGGCGGGCCTCGGACCTGCTCCGGGTCCCGGTGCCGGAGCTCCCGGGCTCCGGGACCCCCGGTTTCCGCGCGCTGTGGCGCGAACCGTCCACCCGCAGGGTGCTGCTGTGGATGCCCGTGTTCACGGCGGTGAGCATGCTCGCCGGCCTCCTGGGCGTGGCCGCGGTCTCCCTGCCCGTCACTTCGGTGCAGTTCCCGTTCTGGTGGGCGCTCCCGGAGGGCATGGAGTTCCAGTTCCTCGGGATCCCGGCCGACGGCTGGGGTTCGGCCCTGCTCCTCATGGCCGCGCAGCTGGCGCTCGGGGTCGTCCTGCTCCGGTGGGCCGTGGTCCCGGCGGCCAAGGCGCACGCCCGCCTCAACCTGCGGCTGCTCGCCCCCACCGAGGCCGAGCTGCTGGCCGCCCGGGTGGACGAGCTGAGCCGGACCCGCGCGGAGGTGGTGGACGCCCACGGTGCGGAGCTGCGCAGGATCGAGCGCGACCTGCACGACGGCACCCAGGCGCGGCTCGTCTCGATCGCGATGCAGCTGGGCGTGGCTCGCGAGGCCCTCGCCGAGGACCCGCGGCTCGCCGCACTGCTGAAGAACGCCCACGAGGGCGCCGAGGAGGCGATGACGGAGCTGCGCGAGGTGATCCGCGGCATCTATCCGCCCATCCTCGCCGACCGGGGGCTGGCCGGGGCGCTGAGCGCGCTGGTCGCCCGCACCACGGTCACCACCCGGCTGGACGTGGGCGACCTGGGCACGCTGCCGGTGGCGGCGGAGACCGCCGCGTACTTCGTGGTCACCGAGGCGGTCACCAACGCGGTGCGGCACGGCGCCGCCGAGGAGATCGTCGTGCGCCTGGACCGTGTCGGCGGCGTCCTGCGCGTGTCGGTGCGCGACGACGGCGCGGGCGGGGTGGACGAGTCCCGCGGCACCGGGGTGACCGGCATCCGGCGCCGGGTGGCCGCCCTGGACGGTACCGTGCGCGTGGAGAGCCCGGCGGGCGGGCCGACCGTGGTCGAGGTGGAGCTGCCGTGCGGATCGTGATAGCCGAGGACAACGTGCTGCTGTCCGCGGGCCTGGAACTGCTGCTGTCCACGCGCGGGTTCGAGGTGGTGGAAATCGCCGTGGACGCGCCGGCCTTCGCCGACGCCGTGGATCGACACGGGCCCGACCTGGCGATCGTCGACGTGCGGCTGCCGCCGAACTTCCGGGACGAGGGCATCCACGCGGCGATCGCGGCCCGGCGGCGCCACGAGGCGCTGCCGGTGCTGGTGCTGTCGCAGTACGTGGAGCGCGACTACGCCGGTGAACTGCTGGCCGACGGCCGGGGCGGGGTGGGCTACCTGCTCAAGGACCGGGTGGGCCGGGTGAGCGAGTTCGTGGACGCCCTGCACCGGGTCGCGGAGGGGGGCACGGTGATGGATCCGGCCGTGGTCCAGCAGCTCCTGGCACGGCGGTCCCGGGATCCCCTGGAGTCCCTCACCCGGCGCGAGAGCGAGGTGCTGGGGCTGATGGCGGAGGGCCTGGGCAACGGGGAGATCGCCGAGCGGATCGTCGTGACCGAGAACGCGGTGCACAAGCACGTCGGCAACATCTTCGCGAAGCTGGGACTGTCGCCGTCCGACAGCGGGCACCGCCGGGTGCGCGCGGTGCTCGCCTACCTCGACGGCAGGTGAGGGCCGCGCGCCCGGCGGGACCGCGCCTCAGCCCCCGGCGGCCCGTGCGTCCTGGCGGACGCCCCGCCGGTTGAGCAGGATGCCGGTGGCGGCGGCGGTGAAGAACATGAGCACGCC
The DNA here is from genome assembly GCF_040613895.1 of Nocardiopsis sp. NPDC006198. NCBI lineage: Bacteria > Bacillati > Actinomycetota > Actinomycetes > Streptosporangiales > Nocardiopsidaceae > Nocardiopsis > Nocardiopsis sp. NPDC006198. Next base: position 36,586 of record NZ_JBEXSY010000034.1, read on the forward strand.
GTACACGGCCGAGGGGATCGCCATCTCCGTGCTGTCGAGCAGCGCGGGGCTGAGCGCGATGGCCAGGGAGAGCGTGGTGTTGTGCAGGCCGATCTCCATGCACGAGGCGATCGCCTCGGGCCGTCCCGTCCCGATGGCGCGCGGCGCCCAGTAGCCGACGACGAGGCCGGCGACGTTGAACAGCAGCACCATCGGGCCCACGGCGACCAGGTAGTCGACGAGGTCGGCGCGCTCCTGGAAGACCGCGACGGCGATGACGCCGAACAGCACCAGGACCGACGCCGCCTTGACCGGCCGCTCCATGCGCCGGGCGAAGGACGCGGCGCGGGCCCGGACGAGCATGCCCGCGGCGACCGGGACCAGGATGATCGCGAAGACCTGGAGAACCTTGTCGGCCTGGAGCCCGAGCGTGTCCCCGTCGCCCATGAAGTGGGCGATCGACAGGTTGGTGATCAGCGGGAGGCTCACCATCGCCGTGACGGAGTTGAGCGCCGTGAGGGAGATGTTGAGCGCGACGTTGCCGCGGAACAGGTAGCTGTACAGGCTGGCCGTGGTGCCTCCGGGGGAGGCCGCCAACAGCATCATGCCGACCGCCAGGGCCGGGGGCGGCTGGAAGAGCAGGACCAGGCCGAGGGCGAACAGGGGCAGGAGGAGGATCTGGCAGCCCAGGACGAGCGCGACCGTGCCGGGCAGTGCGGCGAGGCGGACGAAGTCTGCGACGGTCAGGCTCAGTCCGAGGCCCAGCATGATGACGGCGAGCGCGGCCGGGAGCGCGATCGTGGCGATGGCGGAATCCATGGGGACACCTCGGGATCGGGCCGCGCGGGGGAGGCGGCTCGGCGGTCGGGGGGCACCGGCCGGCGCGGGACGCCGGCCGTCGTGGACCGCGTTCGGTGTCGGTGCCGACGTGAGCTCGCCTGGGGTGTTCCGGGCGGGAAGGCCCGGGCGGACCGGGATCGCGCCGTCCCGTGATCTGCGCCACCATCGCTACTCGTCGGTATGTTGGCACGCCCGCGGCGGCCCTGGCAAGGCCCCCGGGCGGGGCCCGGACACGGGTTCCGGGGGCGGGGCCCGGCGCGGCCCCGCCCCCGGGCCGTGGTCAGGCCGCGGGCCAGGAACTGCCGGTGAGGTCGTAGGCCAGGTGGAACCACACCTTGCGGATGCTCGGGTGCCCGTTGTCGCCCCACGCGGTGGCGAAGCTGTCGACCAGGGCCAGCCCGCGGCCGTTCTCGGCGGTGAGCCGGTCGCCCGCCAGCGGTCCGGCGCTGAGCGGGCCGTCCTCCCCCGAGGGGGAGCTGGTCGGCCTGCCGTTGTCGCGGCAGGCCAGGGTCAGGCCGTTGGGCCCCCGGGTCACCTTGAGCACGAACGTCTGGCCGTCCTCCCCCGAACGGCTGTGCCGGATGGCGTTGGTCGCCAGCTCGGTCCCCAGCAGCGCGAACACGTACCGGAACTCGGAGTCCCTGGTCGCCGCGCAGGTGTCCAGGAAGGCGCGGGCCAGGGGGATGCTGGCGGGCTCCCCGGCGAACTCCCAGTGGCGCTTGGCGAAGGGGACCGGAGGCCGGCCGTTGAAGTAGTGCCGGTACTCGTCCGGGACACCCGCGAGGAAGGAGTCCTCCTCCTTGGCCAGGGCGGGCACGGAAACGAGCGTGGGCATGGGTGACTCCTTCGGCGGGGCGGTTCGTGGACGGGCGGACCGCGGGAGGGGGCGGCTGCGGGAGCGTCCGGCGGCCGTTCGGGGGAGGTCCGGCGCGGAACGGCTACGACCTTACGCGATCAGGCCCCTGCGGGACAGGGGACGCGGGTGTGGCGAGAACCCGGATGCCCGTCCCGATCGCCCTTGCCCCGCCCCCTCCCCCGGTCCGCCTCCCCTCCGCGCCTCAGACCGCCGCGGCGACCGCGTCCTCCGCCGCGGCCAGCGCCTCGGCCCGCTCCGCCGGGACCAGCCCGATCCGGGTCCGGCGGTCCAGCAGGTCGTCCGCGTCCATGGCCCCCTCGTGGCGCACGCCGAACCGGAACTCGGCGCCCGTGACACCGCGCACGACCGGCTCCAGCAGGGCGGGGGCGCCGCCGGCCCCGTCCAGGACGTCGACGGCCTCGGTCCCGTACCGCTCGACCAGGCGGCGTGGGGCCTCCACCGCGTCCAGCTCCTCGCGGGAGGCGGCGCCCACCAGGGCCAGGGAGCGCGTCCGGCACGGTCCGGCGGGCAGCCGGCGGGCGCGCACGGCGGCGTCCACGGCCTCCTCCGCCATCGCCCGGTAGGTGGTGAGCTTCCCGCCGACCACGGTGACCGTCCCGTTGGGCGCGACGGAGACGGAGTGCTCGCGCGGCAGGTCGGCGCTGTCGCCGACGCCCTCCAGCAGCGGGCGCAGTCCGGCGAACGCGCCGATGACGTCATCGCGCCCGATCCGGTTCTCCAGCGCCCCGTTGAACCGGTCGAGCAGGAAGTCCACGTCGCCCTCGGGCACGTCGGGGACGTGCGGCGCGGGGCCGTCCACGGGTTCGTCGGTGAGCCCGGCGAACACGCGCCCGTCCGTCTGGGGCAGGGCGAAGACGAAGCGGCTGACACTCCCGCCGACGGGCACGGTGAGCGCGGCCCGGGGGTGTCCTAGGGCCGCGCCGTCGAGCACGAGGTGGCTGCCCCTGCTGGGCCGGAGCCGCACGCGGGGGTCCAGGAGCCCCGCGTGCACACCGGTGGCGTTGACGACGGCGCGCGGGCGCACGGGGACGATCCTGCCGGTGGCCGCGTCCCTCAGCACCGCGCCGTCGGCGGTCACGCTCTCGGCCGAGCAGCGGGTGATGACCCTGGCCCCCTCGCGCGCGGCGGTGCGCGCCAGAGCGACGACGAGCCGGGCGTCGTCCACGAGCTGCCCGTCGAAGGACAGGATGCCGCCGAGCAGGTCCCGCCTGGCGGCGCCGGGCAGCAGGCGCAGGGTCTGGCGGGCGTCGAGCAGCCGCGGGCGGGGCAGCACGCTCCCCGGGGTCCCCGCCATCACGCGCAGGAGGTCGCCCATGCCCATGCCCGCGCGCACGGACAGCGCCCTGGCCAGGCCGCTCCCCCTGTACACGGGCACGACCATCGGCATGGGGCGGACCAGGTGGGGCGCGGTCACCCGCATGAGGAGGTCGCGTTCGCGGGCGCTCTCGTAGGCGATGCCGAACTGCCCCCGGGCCAGGTAGCGCAGGCCCCCGTGGACGAGCTTGGAGCTCCACCGGCTGGTGCCGAAGGCCAGGTCGTGGCGTTCGACCAGCACGGTGGAGAGTCCGCGCGAAGCGGCGTCGAGCGCGGCTCCCGCCCCCGTCACGCCGCCCCCGACGACCAGGACGTCCACCTCGGGCCGGGCCTCCAGCCCGGCCAGGTCGGCGGCTCTCCGGGCGGCGTTCAGCGAGGGGGACGCGGGACTGGCAGTGCTCATGTGAGCGGTCCTTTCCGGGGGACGGTGCGGCGGATGGGCCGGCGCGCGGCCCCGCCCGGCCCGTCGGGGCCGCGGCGCTTCAGGGTGCGAGGTAGCCGTCGAGGAGGACGGCGAGTTCCCCGACGAGCCGGTCCTCGTCGAGGACGTCGGCGAACAGGCGGCGCGAGGTGACCGTGCCCTGCACGGTCACCAGGACGAGGCGGGCCAGGGCCTCGGGGTCGCCCTTGCGCACGGAGCCGTCGCGCTGCCCCTCGGCGACGACGGGCTCCACCAGGTCGAGGGCGGCCCGGTGGCTGGTCCCCAGCCGGTGGAAGGTGTAGGTCGCCAGGAGTTCGGGCTCGGTGTCCACGATCCGGGTGAACAGCGGGTGGGCCAGCATCGCGCGGGCGACCCGGGCGGCGTGGCGGACCAGGCGCGGGCGCACGCCCTCCCCCTCCGGGTCGTCGGCGGAGGCCGCGCCGGCCTCGGCGAGGATCTGCCGCAGCTCGCGCGTGAGCAGGTCCGCGACGAGCGCGGTCGCGTCGGGCCAGCGGCGGTACACGGTGGGCCTGCTGACCCCGGCGCGGCGCGCGACGTCGGTCAGCGTGGTGCGGCGCACCCCGAAGGCCTCGACGCAGGCGCGGGCCGCGTCCAGGATCCGATCCTCTACGTTACGTTTTGACGCCATATGTAAAACTGTAGGGCATGGCTCACGAGAAGACACCGCCCGGCGACGGGAACGGCCCCGGTGCGGGCACAGGCCCCACCCCGGGCACGGACACCGCACCCGACATGAGCTGGTTCGCCTGGGGCGACCCCGCCAGGAGGCGGGAGCTGGACCCCGGTCTGCGCGACCTCGTCGCGCAGGTGCTCCGGGCCCGCCTCCAGGACATGCCCCCGGTCCCGGAGGAGCTGGTGGAACTGCCGCCCAGCAGGCTCGGCCCCCGGCTGCGCGAGTTGTTCGCCGGGGTGGTCGGCCCCGGGCACGTGAGCACGGAGGACCCCGTCCGCCTGCGCCACTGCGGCGGCAAGAGCACGCCCGACCTGCTGCTGCGCCGCGCGGGCCGGGCGGACCCGGCTCCGGACGCCGTCCTCTACCCGGCCGACCACGGCGAGGTGGAGCGGCTCCTCGCGGTGTGCTCGGAGGAGCGGGTCGCCGTCGTGCCCTTCGGCGGGGGCACCAGCGTGGTCGGCGGCGTCACCCCGCTGCGCGGGGGCTTCCACGCCGTGGTCTCCCTGGACCTGCGCCGCCTGGACCGCCTGGTGTCCGTGGACCCCCTGTCGTCGACGGCCGTCCTGGGCGCGGGCGTGCGCGGTCCGCACGCGGAGGCGATGCTGGCGGAGCACGGGCTCACCCTGGGGCACCTCCCCCAGAGCCACGAGTACGCGACGATCGGCGGCTACGCGGCCACCCGTTCCAGCGGACAGGCCTCCTCCGGGTACGGCCGGTTCGAGGACATGGTCGTGTCGCTGCGGGTGGCGACCCCGCGCGGCACCCTGGAGGCGGGCGGTCCGCCCGCGTCGGCCGCCGGCCCGGACCTGCGGCGCCTGCTGCTGGGCTCGGAGGGCACGCTGGGCGTCATCACCGAGGTGGGCGTGCGCGTGCGGAGGGCGCCCGAGCGCGTGCTGGACGAGGCGTGGTCGTTCCCCGACTTCGCCTCGGGCGCGGACGCCCTGCGCGTCCTGGCGCAGTCGGACGCCCGGCCGACCATGGCGCGCGTGCTCGACGAGTCGGAGACGTTCGTGGGCGCGGCGATGGGCGGGCGCGAAGCCGTCCCCGGGTGCCAGGCCGTGCTGGGCTTCGAGGGGGCCCCCGCGGAGGTGGAGGCCCGCGCCGCCGCGGTGCGGGAGGCCATGGCGGAGGCCGGCGGCACCCCGCTCGGCCCGGAGCCGGTGGCGCACTGGCGCGAGAACCGGTTCTCCTCGCCCTACCTGCGCGACACCCTGCTGTCGGCGGGGATCCTCGCCGAGACGCTGGAGACCGCCGCGTCGTGGACCGGCCTGCTGCCGCTGTACACGGCCGTGTCCGAGGCGCTCACGGGGGCGCTGGAGGGCGACGAGGGCGGCGCAGTGGTGATGTGCCACGTGTCGCACACCTACCCGACCGGCGCGTCCCTGTACTTCACGGTGGCGACGGCGGCCGGGCCGGACCCGGTGGCGCGCTGGGGCCGGGCCAAGCGCGCCGCGTCGGACGCGATCGTCGCCAACGGCGGGACGATCACCCACCACCACGCGGTCGGGTCGGACCACCGGCCGTGGATGGCTGCGGAGATCGGTCCCCTGGGCGGCGACGTGCTGCGCGCGGTCAAGGCGGCGCTGGACCCCGAGGGCGTGCTCAACCCGGGCAAGCTCATCCCCGACGCGGACTAGCGGACCGCCCGCGGCGCGGCCGGGTCGGCTCCGGCGGCGCCGCGGGCCCGGGCGTGCCCGTCCTCACGCCCTCTCCGCCTCGCGGGAGAGGCTGCGCTCGACCTGCCCCGCCATGTCCTCGAGAAGGTCCAGAGCCTCGCCCTCCCCGATACCGCCGTCCTCCACCGGCAGGCTGATCATGACCGCCACGTTCACGCTGGTGAAGGAGGCCGTCGCGACGACCGCGTCGGAGTACTCCCCGTCGCGGTACAGGACCGCGAAACCGCCGTCCCCGGCCCGCACGGACCGCCAGTCGAGGACCTCCCCCTGCATGCCCTCTGGCGCCCTGTCCCCCTCCAGGTCCTCCCGGGCGTCCGCCATGTCCTCGCGCAGGTCGGCGAGGGTCTCACCGCCGTCCTCGAACTCGTACAGGGAGACGAAGACGTCGAGGAGGAAGACGTAGGAGTCGTTGACGGAGCAGGCGAGGTAGCCGATCTGGCCGTCCTCCGCGTAACCCGCCTCCTCCGCCGAGTAGTAGTCGCCCTCGGCCAGCGGGCTGTCGGCCCCGGGGATGCCGGCGACCACGTCCTCGGACAGCAGCTGACGGCAGCCGGGCAGGTCGGCGTAGGGGCGGCCTCCCGCCGCCTCCCACACCACGACGCCGAGGGAGGCGACCACCGCCAGGGAGGCGGCGGCCACCCCGACCAGCACGGCCGGTCCGCGCCGTGCCGGGCCTCCGGGGCGGCCCGGTACGGGCGGCTGTCCGGGCGGGACTCCCCCGGGAGCGCCGTGGCCCGGCCGGACGGGCGGGACGTACCGCTGTCCCGGAGACCCGCCGTGGGGCGCTCCGGGCGGTCCGTGGGGCCCGGGCGGGGGCTGCCGTCCGGGGTGGGGGCGGGGCGGCCGCCCCCGGTGGGGTCCGCCGGGGAACGGCCGACCTCCGGGGGGACCGGGGAACGAAGCGTCGTCGGGGGGATGGGTCATCGGTCTCGCGGCTGGGGGCGCACCCGGCCCGGGGCGGGTGGTCGCCGCGCCTCCTCACAGGTGGTCTCGTGTCGCACGGAACGGCCCGGGCCGGCGTGCGCACCGTGCGCGCGCCGGGACGCCACACCAAGTATCGCCAACCGCGGCTTCCGCGCCAGACCCGGGACCGGAACCGGACGCGACCCTTCCCACGGCGCGAAACCGCCCCGGGCGCCCCCGCGTGCCCCGACAATGGATGCCGTGGCACGAGGAAAGCTCCGCATCTACCTGGGTTCGGCCCCCGGGGTCGGCACCACGCACAACGTGCTGGTCGAGGCCCGACGACGGGCCTCGCACGGCACCGACGTGGTGGTCGCCGCCGTCCACACGCACCGGAGGGAGCGCACGTCCGCCCTCCTGGAGGGGTTGGAGTGCGTGCCGCCGCACCCGTCCGGCTCGGTGGACACCGCGGCGGTGATCTCCCGGGCGCCCGGCACGGCCCTGGTCGACGACCTCGCCCGGTCCAACCCGCCGGGGGCTCCCAATCCGACCCGCTGGCAGGACGTGGAGGAGCTGCTGGAGGCGGGGATCGACGTCCTGTCGACCGTGGGCATCCACCACCTGGAGTCGCTCAACGACGTCGTCCACCAGATCACCGGGGTACGCCCCCAGCAGACGGTCCCCGACCACGTGGTGCGCCGCGCGGCCGAGGTCGAACTCGTCGACATCACCCCGCAGGAGCTGCGCCGCCGCATGGCGCACGGCGACATCCACCCCGCCGAGCGGGTCGACGCCGCCCTGGCCGACTACTACAGGGAGGGCAACCTGGCGGCGCTGCGCGAGCTGGCGCTGCTGTGGACCGCCGACCGCGTGGAGGAGGGCCTGTCCCGCTACCGGGGCGAGCACGAGATCCAGCGCACCTGGGAGGCCCGCGAGCGGGTCGTCGTGGCGCTCACCGGCGGCCCCGAGGGCGAGACGCTGATCCGCCGGGCCGCCCGCGTCGCCGCCCGGTCGCGGGGCGGGCACCCCCAGCCGAGCCACCTCCTGGCCGTGCACGTCGTGCCGCCGCAGGGGATCTCGCAGACGCCGCCGGAGGACCTCCTGCGGCAGCGGCGCCTCCTCGCCGAGCTGGGCGGGACCTACCACCAGGTGGTCGGCAACGACGTCCCGACAGGCCTGCTGGAGTTCGCCCGGGGCGTGCACGCCACCCAGATCGTGCTGGGCTCGTCACGCCGCCGGACCTGGCAGTACGTGTTCGGTCCCGGGGTCGGCGCGATCGTGGCCCGCGACTCCGGCGACATCGACGTGCACATCGTCACCCACGAGAGGGTGGGCAGCGGCCGGTGGCCCCTGCCGCCCCCGGGCCGGGGGCTGGGCGAGCACCGCCGTGCGGCCGGGTGGACCCTGGCGCTGCTGGCGCCCACCCTCGTCTCGCTGTTCCTGGCCCTGCCGCTGTTCTCGGACGTGGGCCCGGCCTCGGACACCATGCTCCTCCTGCTGATCACCGTCGCCACCGCGGCCGTGGGCGGGCTGCGCCCCGCGCTGGTGTCGGCGCTGTGGAGCGCGATCCTGCTCACCGTCCTGGTGTCACCGCTGCACGGGCGACCGTCGGTGTCGCTGGACAACGTGGTGGCGCTGACCGCGTTCACGCTGGTGGGAACGCTGGTCGCGATCGTGGTGGAGATGGCGGCCCGGCGCTCGGCGCAGGCCGCGCGGGCCCGCGCCGAGGCCGACGCGGTGACCCTCCTGGCGGGAAGCATCCTGTCGGGCAAAGAGCCCCTCCAGGCGCTGCTCCGGCGCATCAGGGAGACGTTCGGGCAGCGGTCGGCGACGCTCCTGGAGCGGTTGGACGACGGCCGGTGGCGGCCCGCCCACAGCGTCGGCGCCCCGGCCTGCGACTCCCCCGACGAGTCGGACGTGCTGGTGTCGGTCTCCGACAACCTGGCGCTGGCCCTGCGCGGCCGGGTGCTGCCCGCCGCCGACCGGGGCGTGCTGCGCGCGTTCGCGGCGCACATCGGCATCGCCCTGGAGCACCAGAGGCTGGAGTGGGACGCGGCCGAGGCGAGGAGCCAGGCGGCCGGCAACCGCATCCGCACCGCACTGCTGGCCGCGGTGTCGCACGACCTGCGCACCCCGCTGACGTCGATCAAGGCGAGCCTGGCCAGCCTGCGCGCCACCGACATCACGCTCACCCCGGAGGACCGGGAGGACCTCCTGGAGACCGCGGAGGAGTCCACCGACCGGCTCAACCGCCTGATCGACAACCTGTTGGACATGAGCCGCGTGCACACCGACAACGTGCGCCCCAAACTCCGCGCGGTGGGCCTGGAGGAGGTCGTCCCGATCACCCTCCTCGGCCTGCCCCACGAGGCCGTCACCGTCGACGTCCCCGACGGCCTGCCCCGGGTCCTGGCCGACGCCGGACTCCTGGAGCGGGCGGTGGCGAACGTGGTCGCCAACGCGGTGCGGTACAACCCCGATCCGCGCCTGCCCGTCCTGGTCGCCGCGAGCGCGCACGGCGACAGCGTGCAGCTGCGCGTGGCGGACCGGGGGCCGGGTGTCTCGGACGAGGGCAAGCAGCGCATGTTCGAGGCCTTCCAGCGCCTGGGCGACGCCCCCCAGGGCACGGGGGTGGGGCTCGGGCTCGCCGTCGCCCGTGGTTTCGTTGAGGCGATGCACGGCAGACTCGACCCCGAGGACACCCCTGGAGGCGGGCTGACCATGGTCTTCACCCTGAGGGCGACAGAACCCGATATGACGGACATCGATGGCGAGAGGGGGTCCCATGCGGGTCCTGGTCGTTGACGACGACATGCAGATCATCCGGGCCATGCGGATCAACCTCCGTGCGCGCGGGCACGACGTGGACACGGCCGCCGACGGGGCCACGGCCCTGCGGCTGGCCGCCGGGAACCACCCGGACGTGGTCCTCCTCGACCTGGGGCTGCCCGACATGGAGGGCCTGGAGGTCATACGGCGCCTGCGCGGCTGGTCCCAGGTGCCGATCATCGTGCTGTCCGCACGGCACTCGGCCGGGGAGAAGGTGCGCTGCCTGGACTCGGGCGCCGACGACTACGTCACCAAGCCGTTCGGCATGGACGAGCTGCTCGCCCGGATGCGGGCCGCCGAGCGCCGGTCGGTTCGCGCGGAGGAGGCGCCGGTCGTGCGCACGCAGTGCTTCACCGTGGACCTGGGCGCCAAACGCGTCCTGCGCGACGGCGGGGAGGTGCGGCTGACCCCGACGGAGTGGCACATCCTGGAGATCCTCGCACGCCACGCCGGACAGCTGGTGAGCCAGCGCCAGCTGCTCCACGACGTGTGGGGGCCCGCCTACCAGAGCGAGACGAACTACCTGCGGGTGTACATGGCGCAGCTGCGCCGCAAGCTGGAGCCGGACCCCGCCCGTCCCCGGTTCCTGATCACGGAGGCGGGCCGGGGCTACCGCTTCGAGGGGGCGGGCTGACCCCGCCGCCCGCCCCGCCGGGGTCAGCGGGTGACGGCGGCCCCCTCGGCCAGCTCCATGAGCGCGTCGAACTCCTCGGTGCCGACATGTCCCCGGTTGGCCTCGGCCACCGCCCGGCAGGGGGCGAAGGCGCGCACCCACTCGAACAGCCGGTCGGCGTCCACGCCCATGGCCTCGGAGAGCACGCCCACACGGCGCTCCACCTCCGCCACTCCGGTGGTCCTCCACAGCGCCCAGTCGACGGCGTCGACCGCGCCGTCGCCGAGGCAGGCGCGCGGGTCGAGGGCGACGAGGCCCCGCCCACCCCCGTCGATGACGTTGCCCGGGTGCAGGTCTCCGTGCACCGGCACCACGTGGACGTTCCCGTTGGCCAGGTCCCGCGCCCGGCAGAAGCCCTGGTGCATGGCGGAGACGGGCACCACCTCGGCGGCGGGGCCGTCGGCGCGCTCGCGGTTCCAGAGGTCGAAGACGAACTGCACCCGCGACGTCAGCGGGCGGAGCTCGTCGAGCTCCGCGCGGGGCACGGCCGTGGCGTGGAGCTGGGCGATGAGCGCGCCCACGGTCTCCATCCGCGGCACCGTCCCGCTGTCGGCGACCGTGATGCCGTCGACCCGCTCCATCAGGACGGCCCCCCGTTCGGCGTCGAGACCCCACACGAGCGGCACGCGGCCGGAGTCCCCCCACATGCGCAGCAGCCGGGCCTCGGAGACGGCGAGACCGCTGTCCGGTGACAGCTTGAGCACCCCCGCGGACCCGTCGGCGCCGCGCACGTGGATCACCACGGACGTACGGCCGCGCGGTGCGGGGCCCTCGACCGTCAGCCGCCACTCGGCGGCGAGCTTCTCGACGATCCCGGGGAGCTCGGCCAGCCACTCGCCCACGTGGCTGCCGAAGCGCCGTTCCAGACGGCGGCGCTGTCGGCTGTCGACGAACTGCGCTGTGCCGTGGTTCATAGATCCACCTTAGGTTCGCTCACGACGATGCCTGTCGGGGTCGAGCCCCGTCGCGGCTCGGCGGCCGTCCGCTCCGCACCGCGCGGGCGCCGGTCGGGACCGGGCCGGTCGCGGGAGTCCGCCTCGCGGGCGGGGAGTGCGCGGCTCCTGAGGGGCCGGGTCCGGGCCGTTCCGCGCCGCTCCGGTGCGGTCGGGTACGGGTACCGCGTTGTGGGTGCGGGGAGTTCCCGCCCTTCCGACCCCTACCCGTCCCGGTGGCCCCGGTAACGGAACAGCCGCACCCCGAGCCCCCTTCGTTACCGAACGGTGTCGCCATGTCACCCCCCGTGGGTACGCTTCCCGGCTTCCGGAGACCCCGGCCCGGGTCAGGCCAGCCGCCCCTTGGCCGCCCGGTGCTGGGCCAGGAGCGTGTCCACGACCAGCTCCGAGGGCCACAGCGGGGTGGTGAGGGCCGTGACGTCGAGCCCGCGCAGCAGCTCGAAGTCGGGCCCGTCGACGAGCCTCCACGCCGCGACGGCGACGTTGTCGCGGCCGTCCCGGCGCAGCCGGTCGACGGCGTCGAACACCGAGGGCGCCCAGGTGCGAAGGTAGCCGACCTGGACCGGGGAGCCGAGGCGGCGGCTGAGCATGCGGGCCACGTCCATGACGACCTGGCGCTCCTCCGTCCCGGTCGTGCCGTCGGCGGCCAGCACCACGCCGTCGCCGGGCCTGTGGCCCGAGTCGACGAGGCGGCCCGCGAGGTCGGCGACGATGGACGGGACGGCGCCGAGGGGCGGTGTGTGCCAGGCGTTCCCCAGACGGCCGAGGTCGAGCCTGGAGAGCAGGTGGGCGCTGGCGACGTCACCTCCAGCGACGAACGCGGGGACCACCACCTTGGGGCCCCTGACGGCGCGGATGGCGGCGGTGACCTCGGCCGGGCTGCCGAAGGCGGGGACGACCGGAGCCTCTCCCCGTCCGGCCACCGCCTCGGCCAGGCCGCACAGGGCCTCACGCCGGTGGGCGTCACGTGAGTCGTCGGCCACGAGGACCATCGTCGGGACCATGAAAGGCTCCTTGAATCGCGGTGAGATCTACCGTTGTCCGCCGAGAGTAAAGGGGCACCGTTTCAGGGGAGTGCTCTCGTGTTACATGGAGGAGAACAGCAGACAATGGCTATGATGGTTATCGCCTGAACAAGTCTTGGTGAACCATAACAATCTCGGAAAAACTGTGATGTGTCCACTTTTCCGGGGAGTGGCGTGCGCCTCAGTGCGACCACCCGACAGAGGGGTCGGCGGGCGGAACCGCGGGTAGGACATCCCCCACCAGGACCGACGGCCGGACAGCCATGACAGGGCCGGAACCCTCCGACCTGTCGGACATGTCCGACACCACACCCCCATAGCCACTCCGGGGGAAAACCGATTTCACCCCGAAGTTCTGTAGAGATATACCCGGCAAAAAATTTCCTATGCATTCGCCCGGTGCGGATGCACGTGCCGAGGAATGTGCCCCGAGGGGCGCAGCCTGACGCGGGGCCGTTTTCGCCGTCGTTTCCGCGGTTCCGCGTTCCGGGGCCCCGGAAATCGCGAAAACGACGACTCCTGCCACATGCGACCCTCGCGTGTCAAGGGTGCGCACTCCCCTACCGCGTCATAGCCGCACACCACCTGACGTGGGGGGACAGGATGCCGGTCCGGCGCGATCACTTGCCATGGGCCACGGGCCCGCCCACACTTGGAACCGAGCGGACCATATCCCGGCAGGCCCACGCGCCCCGGGACCGTTCACGGGCAACCGCCCGCCGGATCCACCACCGGCAGCGGGCCCGCGACCCACACCGCACCGTGCAGACTGGAGTGAGCATGGCCGTCCACCCTCGGGTGCAGACGCTGGCCCAGACCTTCCTCGCCCACGCGGACCAGGAGGCCCCCGGCCTGGTCGAAGGCCTCTACCTGACCGGTTCGGTCGCCCTCGGCGACTTCCGCCCGCACGCGAGCGACGTCGACTTCGTCATCGTCACGAGGAGCACGCCGGACGGCGACGAGCTGGAGCTGCTGCGCGGCGCGCACGCGCGCACGCGCGCGGCCGTCCCCCGCCCCCAGTTCAACGGCATCCACGTCACCTGGGACGACCTGACCCGCGACCCCGCCGCCTGCGGAGCGGTCCCCTCCGTCATCGGCGGCCGGTTCCGTTCGCGCGCGAGCGCCGACGTCAACCCCGTGACCTGGCACATCCTCGCCGAGCACGGCGTGACCATGCGGGGCCCCCACCCGGTCGAACTGGACGTGTGGGACGAGCCCGAGAGCATGCGCGCCTGGTCCCTGGGGTCCCTGGACGAGCAGTGGCGCCGCTGGCGCGAGAAGGCCGGCCGCCTGGTCACCCCGCGCGGCCTGGCCGTCCTCGGTTCCCTGGCGCCCTCCTGGAGCGTGCTGAGCGTCAGCCGCCTGCACTTCACCCTGAAGACCGGGGAGATCACCTCCAAGTCGGGCGCGGGCGCCTACGCCCTGCACGCCTTCCCGGAGAAGTGGCAGCACATCGTCAACGAGTGCCTGCGCGTGCGCCGCAACGCCGGCGCGCCCTCGCTGTACGAGAGCGCGCTCGCCCGCCGGCGGGCCGCCCTGGACTACATCGAGATGGTCCTGGACGACTCCCTGCGCCCCGGCCTGGCCGCCTGAGCGCTCCGCTCCCCCGCTCGCACCGGTCCCGGGGGACGGTGGGCCCGTTTCCGGCTCGCCCGACTAATCTGGGATTCATGACCATGCGCCCCATCGTCCGCTTCGGCGACCCCGTCCTCGTCACTCCGACCACCCCCGTCACCCGGTTCGACCAGCACACCGAGGCACTGGTCCGGGACCTCCTCGAAACGGTCGAGGCCCCCGGCCGGGCCGGCCTGGCCGCCACCCAGATCGGGGTGGGGCTCCGCGTCTTCAGCTACAACGTGGAGGACCGGATCGGCTACGTGATCAACCCCGAGATCGCGGAGCTCTCGGAGGAGGTCCAGGACGGCGAGGAGGGCTGCCTGTCCGTCCCCCGGCTCTGGTACCCGACCAGGCGGGCCGAGCGCGCCGTCGTCACCGGGGTGGACCTGCGCAACGAGCCGGTCACCGTGGAGGGCACCGGGCTGATGGCCCGCTGCCTCCAGCACGAGACCGACCACCTCGACGGCATGGTCTACGTCGAGCGCCTCGACCCCGACACCCGCAAGCGCGCGATGCGTGACATCCGCCGCTCCGACTGGTTCATGCCCGCCTCCCCGGACGCTCCCCCGGCGCCCGTCGGCCTCCGGCTCCCCAGCGCCTTCGGCGGAGCGGGCTGAGGCCGCCGCCCTGCTCTGCGGTCCGGACCGGCAGGGGGTGCCGGTCCGGTCCCCCGCTCCGGGTATCTTCGGACACATCCCCCTACCCCCCGCAGTCACGTGAGTCAACGCACTAGGCACGTCACGCCACGATCTCGTAAGGTCTGCTGAGCATCCGGCACCCCGCGGCGCCCCCGCACCGCGCCGCAGGCCCACCGGACGCACCCGGACCGCCCTCGGAGCACACATGACGACCACTCCTCCCCGCAACCCGCGCGGCACCCGTGCCGCCATGTCCCTCGCCGCCGTCACGACGGCGCTCCTCATCGGCCTGCCCGGCACCGCGCAGGCCGAGCCCGGCGACGACGAGGTGGACATCGACGAGCTGACCCAGCGGGCCGAGGAGCTGGAGGAGAGCTACGACGGGGAACTGATCCAGTTCACCGAGATCAAGGGGCGCGTCGAGCAGGCCGAGGAGGACCTGGAGGAGGTCGAGTCCCGCCTGGACGCGTCGCGGGCGGGTGTGTCGACCATCGCCTCCGCCCAGTACAAGAACGAGACCGGCCTCGACCCCGCGCTCCACGCCATGTTCTCCAGCGACCCGGAGGAGATGTTCAGCGACGCCGCGACCCTGTCCTACCTGGGGCAGAGCCAGTCGGAGCAGATCTCCGAGCTGATCGACACCCGCGACGAGGCGGCGGAGGTCGCCGAGGGCCTGCGGACGGAGATGGCGGACGCCGAGGAGCTCATCGAGGACCTGGAGGCGCAGCGCGAGGACGTCGAGGAGCGCATCGCCGAGTACGAGGAGGAGCAGGTTCCCGAGACCCCGGGCACCGGCAGCATCCCCGACAGTGCGATGGGCTGGGGCTGGAGCGGGGCGACCCCGCGCATGGCCGCCATCCGCGACGAGATCGTCATGCGGTTCGGAGCCCCCTACCCGGTGGGCTGCCTGCGCTCCAGCGCGGACGACCACGGCGTGGGCCAGGCCTGCGACTTCATGATGAGCTCCGGGGGCGCGATCCCCTCGGCGGAGAACCAGGCGCTCGGCACCCAGATCTCCCAGTACGCGATCGACAACGCCGACAGGCTGGGCGTCAAGTACATCATCTGGGAGCAGCAGATCTGGCAGGCCGGTTCGTGGACCTGGATGAGCGACCGGGGCGACAACACCCAGAACCACTACGACCACGTGCACATCTCGTCGTACTAGTGGCGGGCCGGCCTCCCGGCCGACCGGCGGGGCACGGCCCGAACCCGGAACTCAGCGGTTCCGGCGGCGACAGCGCCCACCCGCCGTCGGCTACGGCGCCGAGCCCCTCGGACCCGGCGAGTCCCGTTGGGCGGCGGGTCGCGGACCGCGGCGCGTGAACGCGAACGGGACGGCCGCCAGGAGCGCCACCGCCGTCAGCGCGAACGCGGGGACGTAGCCGAACAGCTGGATCAGCAGCCCCAGGAGCATCGCCCCCGCTCCCGAGCCCGCGTCGTAGCCGATGTTCCACACCGCGCTGGCCCGGCCGTAGCCCGAGGGGCCGGCGCGGTTCAGCATGAGGGTGACGGTCTCGTTCTGGACGGCACCGAAACCGAGACCGAACACCATGGCTCCCAGGAGCACCAGCAGGACCGTCCCGGCGCCCAGCCCTCCCCCTCCGACGCCGTGCGACCACAGCGCCGCGGTGACCAGGGCCATGCCGAGGGCCGCGCCCGCGGTGCCCGGCAGCAGCAGGAGGGTGCGCCGGTGAAGGTCGTGCAGCATCCCGGCGGTCCACCGGCCCGCGACGACCGCCAGGGCGTAGGCGGCCAGGGCCCCGCCGACCAGCCACGCGGCCTGCTCGAACGGGATCGCCAGGAAGGTGATGACCGCACTGGCCGCGGAGGCGGTCAGCAGCATCAGGACCAGCGGGGCGGCGAGCGCCAGCAGAAGCGGCAGCCCCGAGGGCGCGTCCGCCGTGGCCGCGGCGGCCCGCGCGGGGCTCCGCAGCGCCGCCCGGTTCCGGCCGCCGTCGGCGAACCAGACGCCCCAGGCCAGCAGGGCCCCCACCACCGAGCACAGGCCGGTGATCCAGAACGCGGCGGCGAAGCCGGCGTTGAGGGCGAGGGCCACACCGCCCGGCAGGATGAGCACCTGCGGCAGGCCGACCGCGAGCCCGTAGTAGCCGGTGGCCCGCCCGACCTGGCTGTGCGGGACCAGCCGCGCGGCGAGCGCGGTGCCCGCGACGCTGACCATGCCGAAGCCGATGCCGCGCACCGCCGAGACGGCGATGAGCGGGCCCAGGTCCGCGGTCAGCGCGAACAGCGGGGTCGGCAGGCCCATGACCAGGGCCCCCACGGGGAACGCCCAGCGGTAGCCGCCCCGTTCCAGCAACCAGGGCATGGCGAGCTGCGTGAGCACCGTCGTCAGCATGAAGGCGCCGGTGGTGCTCCCGGCCCCGAACTCGCCCGCTCCCCCGCGCGTGGCCCACAGGGGCACCAGGGGAAGGACCGCCGCGAACCCGCAGAGGGCGAAGGCCGTGGCCGCGATGAGCAGCGCGAAACCCCTGCCCCGGAGGCCGGGCAGGTCGGCGGTGGTGAACTCGGCGGGTGTCGACCCGTTCCCGGAGGAGGACGAAACAGATCGGATCATCCGTCCTTTGTAGTGCACGGGCAGACGCCTGTCGATGCCGCCGCCGACCGGTCGGCGCGGCCCGCGCCGGGGCCGCGGGGTCAGTCCCCGGGGGCGATCCGCTCGCCGATCCAGTCCCTGAGGCGTACGGCCAGTTCGGGGGTGACGGCGCGCTCGGCGTGCCCCATCCCCGGGACGAGCCACAGCTCGCGGGGCTCGCGGGCCGCGTCGTGGATGGCGGTGGCGTGGGAGACGGGGAAGTAGCTGTCGGCCTCGCCGTGCACGACCAGGAGCGGTGTCGGGGAGACCTCCCCGGCGAGCTGGCGGGGTTCGGCGGGCTTGGGGTCCCAGTCCCGGTCGATGACCCTCACCTTGCGGAAGCTGCGCAGGAAGAAGCGGCCCGCGGCGCGCCCGATCCCGAGGTGGAGCAGGCGCATCCTGCGCGTGCCCCGGTAGTACCAGCGGCTGGGGCCGCTGACCGAGACCGCGGCGGCGATCCCGCCGTAGATGGCGGCATGGCGTACCACGACGGCGGCGCCCATGGAGAACCCGACGGCCGCGACGGACGTGTAGCCGAGCTCCCGCAGGCGGGCGACGACCGCCTCCAGGTCGTGGATCTCCTCGTTGCCGACGGTGCTGCGCCCGCCGGAGCCGTGGTGGCCGCGGAAGTCGAAGGTCATCACGTCGCCGACGGGGAGGAACGCCTCCGCGATGGCGCGCGTGTACGGGCTCCGGTGGGTACCGGTGAACCCGTTGGCGAGGACCACCGCCGCGGTGCGGGACCCGGTGCCGTGCAGGAGCACGGCGTCGATCCCGACCCCGTCCGCCGTGGTCAGCCGGAACCGGCTCTCGCGGGGACGGTCGACGGGGGCGTCAATGGCATCGGACACCCCTCCATCGTGCCCGATCACGTCCGGGGGCCGGCGTCCGGCCCCTGGTTGTGGCCCCCGTCGCCGTACCTGTGCTCGATCCACTCGTCGGGGTACAGGTGTCGTCCGCCGTGCTCCGGGGCCTCCGGGGCGCGGCCGGGCGCACCGCCCGGCCCGCCGTGGGGGCCGGGGTCCCGGCGGTAGGGGTCCGCGGCGGACGGACCGTGTCCGCCGTGTCCGGACGCCTCGCCCCAGGACGGGGCGCCGTGCGCGGCGTCACCGATCGGCGCGGGCCCGCCCCATGCGGGGGTTCCGTGCGCTGGCCCGCCGCCGTACGGCCCGCTCCACCCCTGTCCGGCCGGGTCGCCGCCGTGCCGCGGCCCGCCCCGGACCGGACCGTCCCAGGACGGGGCGCCGTGCGCGGGGGTCCCGCCGACAGCCGGACCCTCCCACCCGCCCGACGCGTCACCGTACGGCCCACCGTTCAGTGCGGTCCCACCGGCGCCTTTCGCCGCTCCGGGGGGCGGCGGGACGCCGGGGCCCGGCCAGCCCTGCGCGGAGCCGTCCGCCCGGTGGCCCTGCGCGGGGGGCGCCCCGAAGGCGCGGGCGCCGTGCGGCGGGGTGCCTCCGTGCCCGCCGGGCGCGGTCCGGTGGTGGTGCTCCGACGGGGCCGGGAGCTCGTCGCCGACCGGGGGCACCGCCCCGGTGTCGCCGGAGGCGGGCCCGTCCCCGTACTCGTCGTACCCGTCCTCGTAGCCGGCGTCCCCGTACCCGTCCTCGTAGTCGTCGCCGTAGTCGTCCTCGTAGTCGTCTCCGTAGTCCTCGTGGAGGCGCTCGCCCTCCTCCCGGACGGCGGGGGGCGGGAAGACCAGCGAGCGCAGGTCGAGCGCCACGTGCACGACGACCGGCACCCAGATGCTGCCCGTGCCCAGGTACAGGACCGTGAAGAGGGTTCCCGACGTGCCGGCGCTGACCAGGCCCCACCAGCCCTGGTAGAGGTGCGCGACGGAGAAGAGGGCGACCGACAGCACGGCCGCCATCCACAGCGGCGCCCCCAGGCCCGCGACGAGGGCGATGAACAGGCCCCGGTACAGCAGTTCCCCGAACACGCCCCCGGTGACGGCGACTCCGCCCGCCATCGCCCGCTCCGCGGTGGTACGCGGCACGAGGAGCCCGCGCCCGCGCTCCGGCTCGGGGAGGGTCATCGGGGCCGCGGCGGCCCTGCGCCCCCGGTGCCCGGTGGCCCGTCGGCCCGCGGCCGGGTTCCCGGTGTCCGCGCCGGGCCCGGTCCGCTCCGCGTCCTCAGGCCCCTCCGGGTCTCCCGGAGAGGCCCCTTCCCGGGCTCCGGGCAGGTCCGCGCGTCCGTTCCCGCGCCCCCGCCGGCCGCCCGCGGCCCGTCGGCCCCCGCCCTTGCGCGAGGAGCGTCCGGCCGTCCCCGACAGGTTCACGGGCAGCCCGTTGACCAGGACCCACATCGCGGCGAGGGCGACCAGGCCCCCGACCGCGCCGCCGACGACCGGTCCCCAGGCGTCGGGCAGCCTCAGCCCGAGGTCCGAGGGGAGCAGGTCCGGCGAGAGCAGCAGGACGAGGAGGACGACCAGGCCCCACAGGACGTGGACCGCCATGGTGACGGCGTGCACCTGTGTCAGCGCGCGTACGTCACCGCCCCGCCTGCCGGAAAGCCACGTGAAGGCCTTCCTGCCGAGGAGGGGCTCGCCGACCGCCGCGAAGAGGAGCAGCAGGACCGTGAGGACGGTCCCGGCGAAACTGAAGTGAGGAAGAGTCTCCGACCATGGCACGGGGCAATAGTAGGGGTCCGAAACACGTCATAGTGCACATGCCGGATTCCGAAGCCGCCGCCCCCTTGCCGTTGAGCCCGGGAAGAGTGACGGTAGAAGTGTCACAGGTCACCTTGCGGACGGTGACGTCCGGCCCGCCGTGACCACCGCCCCACGGATCCCGAAGGGCTGGGCAGCAGGGATGGCAGACCGAGCCGTACACGCGCCGGAGGCCGACAGGCCCCAGGACATCCGCAACATCGCGCTGGTCGGTCCGCCCGGCGCCGGGAAGACGAGCCTGGTCGAGGCGCTGCTCGTCGCCGCGGGGGAGATCGGCCGCCCCGGCAGCGTGGAGGAGGGGACGACGGCGAGCGACCACGACGGCGTCGAGGTCCGGCAGAAGAGGTCGGTCCACCTGACGCTCAACCCGGTGACGGTCGACGGGGTCAAGGTGAACCTGCTGGACACCCCCGGGTACGCGGACTTCATCGGGGCGATGCGCGCGGGGCTGCGCGGCGCGGACGCCGCCCTGTTCGTCGTCTCCGCCCTGGACGGCGTGGACGGCCGCACGCGCGTGCTCTGGGAGGAGTGCGCCGCGATCGGCATGCCCCGGGCCGTGGCCGTCACCAGGATCGACCACCCCCGCGCGGACTACGACGACGTGGTCGCCCGGTGCCGGGAGTCCTTCGGCCCCGGCGTCCGCCCCGCCTACCTCCCGGCCTACGAGGGGAGCGGGGACGACCGCCGCGTGGTCGGCCTCTGGGGGCTCGTCTCCGAGCGCTACCACGACTGCCAGGGCTCCCCTGCGGGAAGCGGGACCGGTGGCGGGACGGCGCCGTCCCCCGCCCCGCGCCCGGTCCCGGACCGGGTCCGGGAGGCCGCGGGACCTCTCCGGGAGGCCCTGGTCGAGGAGGTGATCACCGGGAGCGGGGACGAGGTCCTCATGGACCGCTACGTGGAGGGCGGCGAACTCGACCCGGACCTGCTCGTCGCGGACCTCCAGAAGGCCGTCGCCGCGGGCGGCCTCCACCCTGTCATCGCCGTCAGCACCACCACGGGCGTGGGCGTGCGGGAGCTGCTGCACGAGCTGCCGCTGTCGTGCCCGGACCCCACGCGGCGCCCGTTCCCGTCGGTCGCGACCCCGGAGGGCAGGCCGGTGCCCGGGCTGTCCTGCGACCCCGGCGGCCCGCTCGTCGCGGAGGTCCTCAGCACGGCGGCCGACCCGTACGTGGGCAGGGTGAGCCTGGTACGGGTGTTCTCGGGGACGCTGACCCCGGACTCCGCCGTCCACCTGCACGGCCACGGGGTCCCCTGCGGGCTCACGGGCACGGTCGAGCTGGACCGGGTCGGCAACGACGAGCGCGCGGGCGCCCTGGCGGTCCCGCTGGGGCGGGGGAGCCGACCCGTCGGACGGGCCGTCGCCGGGGACCTGTGCCTGGTGGCGAGGCTTCCGGACGCACGCACCGGAGACACGCTCTCCGACCCCGGCCGCCCGCTGCGGGTGTCGCCGTGGCGGTTCCCGCAGCCGCTGCTGCCGGTGTCGCTGGCCGCCGCGTCCTCCGCCGACGAGGACAAGCTCTCGCAGGCGGTGGCGCGGCTGGTGGCGGAGGACCCGTCGCTGCGGGTCGAGGTGAACCCGGAGACCCGCCAGATGGTGCTGTGGAGCCTGGGCGAGGCGCACCTCGACGCCGCCCTCGACCGGTTGGAGCACCGGCACGGGGTGCGGGTGGAGACCGGTGGGGTGAGGGTCCCGCTGCGGGAGACCTTCGCGGTCCCGGCCCAGGGGCTGGGCCGCAACGTGAAGCAGAGCGGCGGGCACGGCGAGTTCGGCGTCTGCCGGATCCGGGTGGAGCCGCTGGCCCCGGGTTCGGGCCTGGAGTTCGTGGACGAGACCGTCGGCGGCGTGGTGCCCCGGCAGTTCGTGCCGTCGGTGGAGAAGGGCGTCCGCGCCCAGATGGCGGACGGCGTGGAATCCGGGTATCCGCTGGTGGACATCCGGGTGACGCTGTACGACGGCAAGGCGCACCCGGTGGACTCCTCGGACGCGGCCTTCCAGAAGGCGGGGCGCCTGGCGCTCAGGGACGCCGCCGCGGCCGGCGGGCTGGCGGTGCTGGAGCCCGTGTCCGATGTGGCGGTGGAGGTGGACGACTCCTACCTGGGCCCGGTCCTGAGCGACCTGTCGGCCCGGCGGGGCAGGGTGGTCGGCACCGGGACGGCGTCGGGCGGCAGGGCGGTGGTGCGGGCGGAGGTCCCGGAGCTGGAGATCACCCGGTACGCGGTGGAGCTGAGGTCGGTCTCGCACGGCACGGGGGTGTTCACCCGGGAGTACCTGCGCCACGAGCCGCTGCCGCCGCAGGCGGCGGCGAGGCTGTCCCGGGCCGGCCGGGGCTGACGCGCGGCGGCCCCTCCCCGGGGGCGGACGGGCGCCCGCGCCGCCGCACGCGGCCGGACCGCCTCCCCTCCGGGCAGGGCCGGACGCCCCTCGGGGCCGGGGGACGGCACGGCGCCTAGAAGACGCGCCCCGGGCGGCTGCGGTCGGCCAGCGCCGCGAACCGGAACGTGTTCACCGGGTGGCTGGACAGGAGGTTGACCAGGAGCACGAAGAACCCCGTGTCGGTCCGCGCCCGCGCGGCGATGTCGTCGAAGTCCACCGACGGGTACAGGTACTTGCCCACCGCGAGGGCCCTCAGCCCCTGCATGCCCTCGGGGCAGAACGCGTAGGCGTGGTTGTCCGCCGTGTACTCCTGGGCGCGTCCCAGGGAGCTGCCCACGCCGGGGATCACGTTCGCCACCGAGACGCCGAAGTGCCGCCAGAACGACGTGTGGCCCGCCGCGATGTGCCCCACCTCGTGCCCGATCACGAACCGCAGGGCGTCGGGGTCGGCGAGGCGTCCGCCCACCTCGAACAGGTCGCTGTTGATCGCCACGTAGCGGCGGAACCCGTGCCCGGAGGCGTAGGCGTTGATCACGCCGTTGCCGAGCACGACGTACGCCTCGGGCGCCTGCGGCATGCGGAACGCGGCGGCGGCCTCGACGACCATCCGGTACGCCTCGGGGAACTGGTCCTCGGTGATGCGGACCCCGTTGACCCTCTGCCTGGCGTACAGCTGCCCGCGCACGAAGTACACGAGCGCGGGCAGGCTGAGCAGGAGCAGCGGTTCGTTCGGGTCGCCGGAGTAGGCGCGGCTGACCGCGCCCACCACGGCGAACACGGTCACCGCGACGCAGGCCACGAGGACGGGGATCTCCCGGGGGTGGCGCAGGGACCCGCGCAGGCGGCGGTCGGCCCACCGCCAGGGGCCGTGCCCCATCCGCCGTCAGAGACGGTACTCGGCGTCGGGCAGGTCGTCGTCGGGCCCGTGGGGCGGCGGAGCGTGGTGGGCGCTGCCCCGGGGCGGCGGACCGCCGTAGGACGGTCCCGCGGGAGGTCCCTGGGGCGGGCCCTGCGGGACGCCGTCGTCGTCGAGGATCGAGGCCATGTCCGTCGACAGGGTGGACTCCTCGGCCTTGTCGCTGCGCCACTCGTCGCGCAGCTCGTCGTCCTGCGCCCCCATCACGGCGTCCATGTCGGCGTCGTAGGTGGACTTGGCCGGGTCCTGCGCGGGGTCGGGCCAGGAGGAGGCCAGGAACGCGCTGTCGTAGGCGTCGTTGGGCTCGGGCGGCCCCGCCTGGGCCGGGCGGCCCCCGGGGGCGGGCAGGCCCTGCGGCGGGCCGAACGGGTCGGACAGGGGGTCGGAGAGCGGGGCCGCCGGCTGCGGGGCGGTCTCGCTCCGGGCAGGGGCGCCGCCGAACGGGTCGACCGGGTCGCCGGCGACCGCGCGCGGCTCGTGGACCGCGTCGGGGGCCGGCCCCGGGAAGGCCGCGCCGGCCGGGGCCGAGGAGGCCCCGCCCCGCGTCCCGTCGGCGCCCAGGTAGGACAGGGCGGCGACGGTGATCGCCGCGAGCCCCGCGCGCAGGGTGGGTTCGCGCGCGGGCGCGAAGAACGGCGAGTGGTTGCTGGGGACGTTGCCCATCTTCTCGTACGGGGTGTCGCCGGGCGCCGCCTCCCACACGTCGTGGGGCGTGGCGCCGACGAACCAGAACACGTACGGGATGGGCTGGGGGTCGCCGGGGAGGCCGAAGTAGTTGAAGTCCTCCGTGCCGGGCGAGGGGTCCGGCAGGTGGATCACGTAGTCCTCGCCGAAGTAGGCGTGGTGGGCCGCGGCCACCTCCGCCGAGCAGGTGGCGTCGTTGCGGGTGACGCCGCAGGAGACGAACATCTCGATGTCGGGCTCGCGGGCGGCCCCGGACGCCGCGGCCTCGGCGCGCACGATCCGCTCGATGGCGGACTCCAGCTGGTCCGCGACGTTGTCGTTGAGGGCCCGGGTGTTGATCTCCAGGTAGGCCTCGTCGGGGATGATGTTGGCCTTCGTCCCGGCCTGGATCCTGCCGACGGTCAGGACCGCCATCTCGCTCGGGCTGATCTCCCGGGAGACCACACCCTGGAGGCGGGTGACGATGTTCGCGGCGATGACCACCGGGTCGACGGTGGTGTGCGGCTGGGAGGCGTGGCCGCCCTCGCCGTGCACGCGCACCCGGTAGGCGCGCGAGGCGCCCAGGATGATCCCGGCGCGGTGGGAGATGAGTCCGGCGGGCTGCGGGCCGAGGTGCTGGCCGAGGATGACGTCGGGGCGGCCGAAGCGGTCGTAGAGGCCGTCGGCGAGCATCGCCTGGGCGCCGTCGAGGGTCTCCTCGGCGGGCTGGGCGACGATCATGACGGTGCCGGCCCACTCGTCGCGGGTCTCGGAGAGGAGGTCGGCCGCTCCCACGAGGCAGGCGGTGTGGGCGTCGTGTCCGCAGGCGTGCATGACGGGGACCTCGACGCCGTCCTCGTCGGGGGCGCGGGTCGTGCTCGCGTACGGGAGGCCGGTCTTCTCCTCCAGGGGGAGCGCGTCCATGTCGGCGCGGAGCATCACCGTGGGTCCGGGGCCGTTGCGGAGAATGCCCACGACACCGGTGCCGCCGATCCCCTTGTGGACCTCGTACCCGGTCCGGGTGAGCCACTCGGCGACGCCGCTGGCGGTCCGCTGCTCGGCGTGGGAGAGTTCCGGGTTCTTGTGCAGATCGACGTAGAACCCCTCCACGAGCGGGAAGAGCTCGTCGAGGAGTCGCATGACCACGCTCCCGTGCTGGGCTGCACGGTCGGGGTCCACCGCGTGCGGCACGGTTTCCACCGCCTTCTTCCGTATCTCGACTGGACGGGCACTGCCTGACGGCTCAGCCTAGCGGCGCGGTCGTCACGGCCACACACCGACACGTTCACCCAGCGTCCGCCACGGTCCCGCAGATGGGTTAGGGTCTGCACACGGAAAGCCATCCCCGCCCGAGCCGGTCACATTACGTGTGTCCCGCTCGTCCCGTCCTCACCGTGCGTACGGAAGGACCCGGGGAACTTTCCACAGATTTGGGAGAACCGCTGGCGTACCTTGCAACATCACAGTAAGGTAACGCAGCACATGCTGATTCATCCGACCTTCCGGTGCCTCCCCTCGCGCGCCAAGCGGCACCCTCTCATCCGAGCCCCGGCCCCCGAGGTCGGCCCAGACCCCTTCCACGGGGTCCGTCGGACCACGAACCCGCCCGAGAAAACAGTGATCTACGGAGTCCACTCGTGGCCTCATCCATGACCAGTCCGGCCTCCCGCCCTCCGGAACCCGGGCAGGGCGCGACCACCGGGGGTCCCGCCCCCGAGACCGTCCAGGCACCGGGGCGCGACGCCCGGCTGGACAACGCCAAGTTCATCCTCATCGCGCTGGTCGTCGTCGGCCACGCGATCGAGCCCCTGAGGGACCACGGGCCCACGGGCGCCCTGTACTACTGGATCTACTTCTTCCACATGCCCGCGTTCATCATGATCAGCGGGTACCTGTCGCGGTCCTTCGACGCCTCGTCGAACCGCGTGGAGAAGCTGGTCCTGACGGTGGCCGTCCCGTACCTCATCTTCTGGACGATCCACCAGACCATCTACTTCTTCGAGCGCGGCGGCCTTCCCGACGCGGCCTCGGTGCTCAAGCCGACCTGGACCCTGTGGTTCCTGGTCGCGCTCTTCCTCTGGCGCCTGAGCGTGCCGGTCTGGAAGCAGCTGCGCTGGCCCGTGCTCATCGCCGTGGTCGTCTCGATGTTCGGCGCCACCGCGAGCCTGGGCGAGACGCTCTCCATGGGCCGCGTCGTCAGCTTCCTCCCCTTCTTCGTGCTGGGGCTGAGCCTGCGGCGCGAGCACTTCGCCCTCCTGGACCGGCTGTGGGTGCGGATCCTGTCCGTGTTCGTGCTCGGTATGACGGCCGTGCTGGCCGTGCCCATCTCCGACCGGCTGAGCCGCGACTGGCTCTTCTGGAAGGACAGCCTCACCGACCGGGACATCGACCCGCTCCTGCCCAGCTTCGGGATCCGGCTCGCCTTCATGGGCCTGGCCCTGCTGATGACCGTCGCGGTGCTGGCGCTCACGCCCAAGCAGCGCACCTGGTTCACCTCCCTGGGCGCGTACACCCTCTACATCTACCTCGGCCACTCGGTGGTCCTGCTCCTGCTCAAGGCCTCGCCCTGGTACGACGTGGTGGGCGGGCCGACGGGCACGGCGATCACCGCCGCGGGTGCGGCGGCCCTGACACTGCTGCTGTGCACCCCGTGGGTGCGCAAGTGCATGCAGTGGGCGGTCGAACCCCAGCTGACGTGGTTCCTGCGCAAGGACTCCACGCTCCGCCCGGAGAACCGCGAGCGCGCGCGCAAGGACGGCGGCCCGGGCGACCCGAAGAAGAAGGAGACCGCCGGGGTCTGAGGCGGGCCCCGCCGGCCCGACAGGACGGCGTCCGGGCCGCCGCGGAGCGGGATCGCGGAGGCCGGGCCGTCCGTCGGTCGCCATGGGGCGCGAGGGGAACACGGGGACACAGGGAATCGGATACGGGGAAGGGGCGGTGCGCTTTCGCGCACCGCCCCTTCTTCGTCCTCGGAACCGGCCGGGTTCAGCTCCCGCCGGAGGCCGTCTCCGCGGGGGCCGCCGCGACGGCGCCGGAGGCGAGCAGCTGGCGGCGGCGGGCCTCGAACCTGCGCGTGTCCTTCCACAGCCTCAGGACCAGGACGACCTCGAAGAGGGCGAGCGCCAGGACGGAGAACACCGCGGTCGGAAGGATCAGGCTGTTCAGCGGCGTGAACAGGGCGACCACGACGGTCATCGGGGCCACCACGCACAGGAACATCTCGAACTCGATGCCGCTGAACAGGTGGGGCCGCACCCTGTTCCGGAGCAGGAAGTCGCGCACACGCGGGTAGAAGCCGGTCGGGGCCGGGGCGTCCGGGCGCGCGGGGGCGTCCGCCATCTCGTCGTCCTCCGGGTCCCCGTCGCCCAGGCCCGCCGCGGGCTGTCCCGGCCGCGTCTCGCCCGAGAGCTCCGCAATGGTCTGGTGCATGGCCCGGCGGGTCTTGGCGACCTGGGAGCCGTTGAGGTAGCGCAGCAGGTCGAAGAAGACCACGACCGGCGCAACGATCAGGTAGGCGGCGTTCCCGGTGACCGCCCACTGGGTGACCAGGAGCGCCATGACGCAGCCGAAGAACCGGATGCGGTCGAACACGAAGTCGACCCAGCTGCCGAAGACCGAGCCGTTGCCCTTGAGGCGGGCGATCTTGCCGTCCATGCAGTCCAGCACGAAGCTGAGGTGGAACAGCAGCCCGCCCAGCACCAGCCAGCCCCAACCGGTCCCCTCGACGAAGGCCGGGGCGACGAAGCAGAGGGCGGAGAGCAGGCCGAGGACGCCGGCACCCAGCGTCAGCTGGTTGGGGGTGATGCCGGTGCGGTTCGCGGTCCAGACCACGAGACGCCCTGCGAGGGGATCGACCAGGAAGACCGTCCACCAGGCGTCCTTCGCCTTGTAGGTCTCTTCCTTGACTTGCGCGAACGTGAAACGCGGCATGCGGGCTCTCCAGGAGGGCACACTCCCCCCGGAGCCCCGGCCGCTCCACCGTTCAACGAAGCGCTGACCAGGGCAGGGGAGAGGGCTGTATCGGCGGGAATCGAGTCATCATGCCAGATCGAGGGTCGTCCGGCCTAATCGGTGACGGCATACTTGACTGGTAAGAGGGGGATCAACAGGCGGCCGTGTGCGGGAGCAGCGGATGGTCCACCCCCTTCGGTCTCGACCGAGGTAGAGGCATTGCGTTTTCTCAACGACCAGGTCCCGCAGCAGGACCTGACCTACAGCGACGTGTTCATGGTCCCGAACCGGAGCGCGGTGGGCTCCCGGCTCAGCGTGGACCTGTCGTCCCCGGACGGCACCGGCACCACCATCCCCCTGGTCGTGGCGAACATGACGGCGGTCGCCGGGCGCCGCATGGCCGAGACCGTCGCCCGGCGCGGCGGCATCGCGGTCATCCCGCAGGACATCCCCATCGAGGTGGTGTCCGACGTCGTCTCCTGGACCAAGCAGCGGCACCTGGTGCACGACACCGCCATCACCCTCAACCCGACCAGCACCGTCGGCGAGGCCCTCAACCTGCTGCCCAAGCGGGCGCACAACGCCGTGATCGTGATCGACGGGGCCCGCCGCCCCGTCGGCGTGGTCACCGAGGCCGACTGCGCGGGCGTGGACCGCTTCGCGCAGCTGCGCGACGTGATGTCCACGGATCTGCTGACCATCCCCGCGGACACCGAGCCGCAGGAGGCCTTCGGGAGGCTGCACGACTTCCGCCACCGGCTCGCGCCGGTCGTGGACGGGGAGGGCGCCCTGGTCGGCGTGCTCACGCGCACGGGCGCGCTGCGCTCCACCCTGTACACGCCCGCCGTGGACGCGGGGGGCCGCCTGCGCGTGGCCGCCGCCGTCGGCATCAACGGGGACGTGGCGGGCAAGGCCGCCGACCTGCTGGCGGCCGGCGCCGACACCCTGGTCATCGACACCGCGCACGGCCACCAGGAGAAGATGCTCTCCGCCATCGCCACGGTCCGCGCCCTCGCGCCGAAGGTGCCGATCGTGGCCGGCAACATCGTCACCGCCCGGGGCACCCGCGACCTCATCGAGGCGGGCGCCGACATCGTCAAGGTCGGCGTGGGCCCGGGCGCGATGTGCACCACCCGCATGATGACGGCCGTCGGCCGGCCCCAGTTCTCCGCCGTCCTGGAGTGCGCCGAGGCCGCGGCCGACCTGGGCAAGCACGTGTGGGCGGACGGCGGCGTGCGCCACCCGCGCGACGTGGCCCTCGCCCTGGCCGCGGGCGCGTCCAACGTGATGGTGGGCTCCTGGTTCGCCGGGACCTACGAGTCCCCGGGCGACGTGATGCGCGACGCCGAGGGCAGGCAGTACAAGGAGAGCTTCGGCATGGCGTCGGCCCGCGCGGTCCGCCTGCGCACCGCCGACGACTCCCCGTTCGAGCGGGCGCGCAAGGCCCTGTTCGAGGAGGGGATCTCCACGGGCCGCATGTACCTGGACCCGGAGCGGCCCAGCGTGGAGGACCTGATCGACCAGATCATCGCGGGCGTGCGCAGCTCGATGACGTACGCGGGGGCCACGTCGCTGGCGGAGTTCCGCGAGCGGGCCGTGGTGGGCGTGCAGAGCGCCGCCGGGTACAACGAGGGGCGCCCGGTTCCCACCAGCTGGTAGCCCGGACGCCCGGGGGCGCGCGGACGCGCGCCCCCCGGCGGGGGGGGGGGCCCGCCGGGGCCGGGGGCCCCCCCGGCCCCCCGCCCCCCCGG
>NZ_JBEXSY010000034.1:65953-68564 GCF_040613895.1 Nocardiopsis sp. NPDC006198
GCGGGCAACACGGGGGGGCCCCCGGACCCCCCCGCCGGCCCGCCCGGCCCCGCGGGGGGGCGCGCCCGCCCCCCCCCGGGCGGGGCGAGGGCCCGGCAGGGCCCGTCGCCGACCGCTGCCGCACGCCCCACGGGCGGGGCGGTCCGCACCACCGTTCCGACGGCCAGCGCGAGCCTCCGTCCGCCTCCCCTCGCGGGGGCGCCCCCCGGCGCGGACTACCCCTTGGCGGCGAGGACCGCCTTGCGGTGCTCGCCGCACAGCCGGTCGGCGTGCCTGACCGGCTCGGGGACGCGGTACTTCGGCGACAGGCGCAGCACCAGCTCGGCCGAGCCCTCCAGGTCCACGCGGTGCCCCACGGACACGTAGACGGGCTTGACGCCGGCGCGGGTGCGCAGGACGCGCCCGATCACCTCCGCGCCCTCCCGGGCCAGCGCGGGCGAGTCGGGGACCACCTCGGAGCGTCCCGCCACCATGGGCGTCCACGACCCGCGCTCGTTCCCCGGCACGGAGTGCTTGCCGTACAGCACGGACTTGGCCGACCCGACCACCGGCAGGTCCAGCAGGACCCCCAGGTGGGAGGCGACCCCGAAGCGGCGCGGATGCGCCATCCCGAACCCGTCGCACAGGTACACGTCGGGGGTCGTCCGCAGCGCGCCCAGGGCCTCCAGGACGGGCGGCAGCTCGCGGAAGCCGAACAGCCCGGAGATGTAGGGGAACGTGGGCTCGGAGGAGATCGCGACGGACTCCACGACCTCCAGGGTCTGCACGTCCAGGATCACGGCCGCCGCCGACAGCGCGGAGTTGTCCGTGGCGTAGCTGACGTCCAGCCCGGCCACCAGCCGCACCGCGTCCACGTCCAGCGGCTCGACGCGCACGCGGTCCGCCAGCACGCGTTGGCGCGCGACGGCCTCCTTGGGGTCGTCCGGCCAGTTCTCGGGGTCGTCCAGCACCCGCGCGACCCGTTCGGCGATCTCCGACACCGTGTTCCCCCGTTCTCGCGGTTCCGATCGGTCCACCCGTCCAACCGTACGCGCACCGGGGTGCGGGCGCGCGCCGGGACGGCACGGCCCCGGCTCAGTCCCGGGGCGGCCCGGGGGCCTCGAAACGCTCGCCGTTCGCGGGGACGCCGACCCCCCGCCAGGTGAAGGGAACGCCCCGGGCGCGGTTCGGGTCGGCCCGGTCCATCAGCTGGAAGTGCAGGTGCGGCTCGGTGGTGTTGCCGGAGTTGCCGCACAGGGCGAGCGTCCGGCCCGCCCGGACGCGGTCGCCCTCGCGCACCCTGAGCGAACCGCGCTGCAAGTGGGCGTAGAGGGCGAAGACGCCGTCCCCCAGGTCGAGCACCACGTGGTTGCCGATCACGGGTCCCGCCCCGCCGAGGCTGCGCACCGTCCCCTCGGCGAACAGGTAGGCGAGCGCCGGGTAGGAGTTGCGGCTCAGGTGGTCGCGCCGGCGGTCGCGGGCGCGGACGACCACGGCGTCCGCCACGGCCAGCAGGGGTTCCCCGAAGGCCGGGAAGTCCCGGTTCCCCCGGACCGGGGGCCACCAGCCGAAGGCCGGGCGCTCCTCGGAGTCCTTCAGGACGTCGATCGCGTACTCCTGGCCGTAGGCGCGGGTGCCGTGGCTGGGGACGCGGTCCGCGGGGCTGTTCAGGGCGGTCCAGGCCCCGGCGACCGGCGGCGCCACCTCGACCGCGCGCGGGGGCGGCCCCCCGCGCGCCAGGCGGCCGAACAGCGGGTTCAGCGCCGCGAGCACGCCGAAAGCCGCCAGGGCGGCCACGTTCCACCACCCGGAGAGGTCGAGGAGCTCCCGGGCCAGGACCACCCCCAGCAGCGCCGCACCGCTCCACAGGAACAGGAGCGAGCACACTCCGGCCGCCGTCCGCATGGCATCCCTCCTCCGGGCGGCACGGGACCGCCCCTCATTTTTCCATAGTTTACGTACATACGGAATTACGCACAAACTCGCCTCGGACCCCGCACGAAGCGGCCGCCGGGCGCGTCGCGCTGTGCGACACCCCACAGCGGCGGATGCTCGGACAGGGGCCCCGGGCGCAGTAGCGTGGAGCCGCTGGTTTTGCACTGACTGGTCAGTTCAAAAAGAGGGGGGCGCAGATATGCGTCGGGCCACCGGAGCGCGCGTCCAGGCCGAGGGCGTCACGCTCGCCACACGCGAGGGCCCCGTCTACACCGGGGTCGGCTTCGTCGCCCGGCCCGGCACGCTCACGGTCTTCCAGGCCGACTCGGGCGGCGGTCGCAGCGCGCTGCTCCTGACCCTGACCGGCAGGATGAGGCCGTCGGAGGGAACCGTGTACGTGGACGGCCACGAGCTGCCCCGCCGGGCCCGCCGGGTCCGGCGGATCAGCTCGCTCGGACTGATGGAGGACGTCAACGCCCTCGACGACCGCCTCCGGGTGCGCGAACACCTCTCGGAGGGCCTGCTCCTGCGGATGCGGCCCGCCGCGAGGGGGCTGGCCGACGAGGCCATGGAGGCCGCCGACCTCGGGGAGCTGGACCGCCGCACCATGGTCAAGGACCTGTCCATGCTCGAACGGCGCCGCCTGGGCGTCGCCCTGGCCCTGCTCGCCGAGCCCCGGCTCCTGGCCGTGGACGAC
>NZ_JBEXSY010000035.1:0-67633 GCF_040613895.1 Nocardiopsis sp. NPDC006198
GCCGCCCCCCCGCCCCCCCCGGCTGTGCCCCCGTGCCGCCCCCGCCGGCACGGGGGCGCACCCCGGAAGGGCCCGGGCGGTCAACCGGCCGAGGCGTCCGCCCGCGGGGCCGGACAGGCGCCCCCGGGCCCGGCCGCGAGCTCGAAGTGCCACATCTCGTTGGCGTAGGTCCGGCAGAGCCCGTGGGCGTCCCCGAACCGGCCCATCCAGTCGGCGGCGTCCGTCCGGCCGATGTCGACCGCGTCACCGCTCACGTGGGAGGAGGACTCCGCGGAGGCGACCCACCGCGCGGCCTCCTCCTCGCTCCCGTAGACCGTGACCGCCGCGTCCAGGAGGAACCGCTGGTAGCGCTCGCTGCGCCATCCGCTGGTGACGACCACGTCCACCCCGTCCTCCCGGGCCTCGGCCGCGGCGGCGCGCACGGCCTCCAGCAGTTCCGGGTCCATCCGCTCCAGCAGGGGCAGGCCCTCCGCGAACGGGGACACCCCCTCCCCCTCGGCCAGGTAGCCGTCCTCCTCGTCCAGCGGCGTGAACCTGGTGACGGGCGCCGTCGCCCCCAGCGGCGGTTCCCCGCCCCCCGCCGGCCCCGGGGACAGGCCCCACAGGGCCGCCAGGGCCACGGCGAACAGGGCTGACGTGACCGCGACGGCGGCCGGGCGGCCGGTGACGCGCGGCATCGGTGGAACACGGACCACGGGATCCCTCCCCTCTCCGCCGGACGGGCCCGCCCGGCGCTCCGCACCAGACCAGCAGGGGGGATGTTGCGGGGACGTCGGGTGATCCGCCTACGTTTTCGCAACACGCCGCCGCCTAGACTCGGGCGTCCGTCCGCGGGCGCGGACCGCCGAGGAGGAGGGGACCACATGCGCGTGCTGATCGTCGAGGACGAGGCCTTCATGGCCGAGGCGCTCCAGGCGGGCCTGCGCCACGAGGCGATCGCCGCCGACACGGTGTTCGACGGGGACGAGGCCCTGGAGCGCGTGGCCGTCAACGACTACGACGTCGTGGTCCTGGACCGCGACATCCCGGGCACGCACGGGGACGACGTGTGCGCGACCGTGGTCAGGGACCACCCCGGCACCAGGGTGCTCATGCTGACGGCCGCGACACGGCTCAGGGACAAGGTGGACGGGTTCGCGCTCGGCGCCGACGACTACCTCACCAAGCCCTTCGCGCTGGAGGAGCTGGTCGTGCGCCTGCGGGCGCTCGCCCGGCGCCCGCGGACCGCGATCCCGCCCGTGCTGGAGTTCGGGGACCTGCGCCTGGACCCCTACCGGAAGGAGGCCTACCGGAACGGCCGCTACCTGCGGCTCGCGCGCAAGCAGTTCGCCGTCCTGGAGCTCCTCATGCGCGCGGACGGAGGGGTGGTGAGCGCGGAGACCCTGCTGGAGAAGGTGTGGGACGAGAACGCCGACCCGTTCACGAGCGCCCCCAGGGTCACGGTCTCGACCCTGCGCCGGGCCCTCGGCGAACCGGACCCCGTCGTCACCGTCCCCGGGGCCGGCTACCGCCTCGGCGCCCCCGGCGGCAAGGCGTGAACGCCGCCCGCCCGCGGCCGACGAAGCCCCTGGTCAGCGCGCGGTTCCGCCTGGCCCTGAGCTATGCGGCCTTCCTCGTCGCCGCCGGAGCCGTCCTCCTGGCGGGCGTCTACGTGGTCCTGCGGTACGTCCCGAACTACCCCCTGACCGCCGCCAACCCGTCCGAGGCCCACCTGCCCATCGCGTCGAGGTCGAAGATCCTCACCGTCCTCGTCCACCTGTCCGGCGCGCTCCTCGCGGCCCTGGCCCTGATCGGGATCACCGGGGGGTGGTTCCTGGCCGGGTGGGTGCTGCGCCCCCTCCAGCGCATCGACGAGGCCGTCCGGCTCGCCGCCGAGGGGCGCCTCGACCACCGGATCCGCCTCACGGGGATCAACGACGAGTTCCGGCGGCTCGGCGACGCCTTCGACCACATGCTCGACCGGCTCGACGACGCGTTCGCCACGCAGGAGCGCTTCGCCGCCAACGCCTCCCACGAACTGCGGACGCCCCTGGCCGTCACGGGGACGCTCCTCGACGTGGCGCGGCAGAACCCGGACGGGCAGGACTACCCCGCCCTGGTCGAACGGCTCAGCATCACCAACGCCAGGGCGGTGGGCCTCACCGAGGCGCTGCTGCGGCTGGCCGACGCCAACGCCGTCACCGCCGCGGCCGCACCGCTCGACCTCGCCGGGACGGTCCGCGCGGCCGTCCGCGAGGCCGGTGACGAGGCGCGGCGGTGCGGCGTGACCTGGGACCTGCGCCTGGAGGCCGCACCTGTGCTCGGCGACGGGGCCCTCCTCGCGCAGTTGGCCGCGAACCTCGTCCAGAACGCCGTCCGCCACAACACCGCGCCCGGGACCGCCCTGGCCGCCACCGGCCACGACCCCCGCCGGGGGCTCACCACGCTCCGGATCGAGAACACCGGACCCGGGTACACGCCCGGGACCGCGGCGCGGCTGCGCGAGCCGTTCCTGCGGGGCGAGGGGCGCACCCGCCGGCGGGACGGGCGCGGCCCCGGGGCGGGGGGAGGCTACGGCCTGGGACTCGCCCTCGTCGCCCGGGTCGTCGACGTCCACGGCGGCACCCTGGACACCGCCCCCCGCGAGGGGGGAGGGCTCGTCGTCACGGTCACCCTCCCCGCGCACCCGGTGTGACGCGCCCGCGCAGGAGCGGCCGCACACCCGGCGGGCTCCGCCGCGGCGCCGTCGCCCGCCCGCCGTGCCCCCGACCGGCCCCGCACCGGGGCCGGGTCCGGCGGGGCGGCCCCGCACCCCGCGGGCTCCGCCGCGGCCGGCCCGCTAGTCGTCGTAGAAGACGCGCTCCATCACCGCGCGCGCCCGCCGGGTGGCGCGCAGGTAGGCCTCCGTCAACTGCTCGGCCGGCCCCTCCCACACCCCCTCCTCGTCCTCGGCGCTGCGGCACCCCATCGCGCCCGCGACCGCCGCGCGCACCCGCAGGTCGGACGGCAGCGAGTCACCGCCCCGGCCCCGCACCAGCATCACCATGCCCCGCACACGCGAGGCCAGCCTCCACGCCTGCTCCAGCACCGCGCCGTCGTCCGCCGCGAGGAGCCCGTGGGCCACGGCCGTGTCCAGGGCCTCCAGGGTCCCCGTCGTCCGCAGGCCCGGGTACTCGTGGGCGTGGCGCAGCTGCGTCAGCTGCGCCACCCACTCCACGTCCGACAGCCCGCCCCGGCCCAGCTTCGTGTGCAGGGTGGGGTCCGCCCCCCGCGGCAGGCGCTCGGCCTCCATCCGCGCCTTGAGCTTGCGGATCTCCAGCACCGCCGACGGGTCGACACCGCCCTCGGGGTAGCGGACCGGGTCGATCAGCTCCGTGAACGCCCTGCGCAGCTCGGGGTCCCCGGCGATCGGCCTGGCCCGCAGCAGCGCCTGGCTCTCCCACACCTGGGACCAGCGGCCGTAGTACGCCGCGTACGACTCCAGCGTGCGCACCACGGGCCCGCTCCGGCCCTCCGGGCGCAGGTCCGTGTCCACCTTCAGGGGCGGTTCGGCGGCGGGCATCTCCAGCAGCCGCGCCAGCTCGCGCACGATCGCCAGCGCCTGCTTCGTCGCGGCCCCCGTGTCGACGCCCGGCAGGGGGTCGTGCACGTACATCACGTCCGCGTCGCTGGCGTAGGTCAGCTCGCCGCCGCCGAAGCGGCCCATCGCCACCACGCACACCCGGGTCAGCGGCTCGTCCCCGGACGCCGCGACGACCCGGTTCTGCGCCAGCCGCAGCGCGGCCTCGATCGTCACCGCGGCGATGTCGGTCAGCGCCGAGCCCACCTCCCGGACCGACGACACCTCCAACAGGTCGGCGGCGGCCGTGCGCAGCAGCTCGCGGCGGCGCAGCGCCCGCACCGCCGCCACCGACTCCTCGGCCGTGTCGTACCGGCGCTGCGCCGCCTCGGCCTCGGCCTCGAGCACCTTCGGGCCGCGCCGCACCAGGTCCTGGTCGTCGGCCAGCATCGCCACCGCGTCCGGGGCCCGCAGCAGCAGCTCCGTCACGTAGCGGCTCGTCCCCAGCAGCCACGCCATGCGCTCGGCCACCCGCACGTCGTCGCGCAGCAGCCTCAGGTACCACGGGGTGGTGCCCAGCGCGTCGCTCACCTGGCGGAAACCGAACAGGCCCGCGTCGGGGTCGGGGGAGTCGGAGAACCAGCCCAGCATCACCGGGAGCAGCGTCCGCTGGATCGACGCCCGCCTGGACACCCCCGACGTCAGCGACTCCAGGTGGCGCAGGGCCCCGCCGGGGTCGGCGAACCCCAGCGCCTCCAGGCGGATCTTGGCGTGCTCCGGCGACAGCCGCGCCTCCTCGCCCGGCAGCTGGGCCACCGCGTTGAGGAGGGGGCGGTAGAACAGCTTCTCGTGCAGGCGTCGCACCTCCGACGTCACCCGGCGGCGCGCCTCGGTCAGCTCCCTGACCGGGTTCGCGGTGAACCCCAGCGCCCGCCCCAGGCGGCGCAGGTGCTCGGGGCCGTCCTGGCTCCCGGGGTCCGGCATCAGGTGCGTGCGCCGCAGCCGCTCCAGCTGCAGCAGGTGCTCCAGCCGCCGCAGGAAGCGGTAGGCCTCCGACAGCCCGGCCGCGTCGCGCCGCCCCACGTACCCGGACTCCGACAGGGCCTCCAGGGCCTCCAGGGTGTTGCCCGAGCGCAGCCGGTCGTCGGTGCGGCCGTGCACCAGCTGGAGCAGCTGGACGGAGAACTCGATGTCGCGGAGCCCGCCCGGGCCCAGCTTCAGCTCCCGCTCGGCCTCGCCGGCGGGGATGTGCGCCACCACGCGGCGGCGCATCGCCTGCACGTCCTCCACGAAGTCCTGGCGGCCGGTCGCCTCCCAGACCAGGGGCAGGATCGCCTCCGTGTACGCCCGGCCCAGCCCGGCGTCACCGGCGATCGGCCGGGCCTTGAGCAGCGCCTGGAACTCCCACGTCTTGGCCCAGCGCTCGTAGTACGACAGGTGCCCCGAGACCGAGCGCACCAGCGGCCCGTTCCTGCCCTCCGGCCGCAGGGCGGGGTCCACCTCCCAGAGGGCGCCCTCGGCGTCGGTCTCGGACGGGATGCGCATCATCGCCGTGGCCAGGCGCGTGGCCGCGCGCATGGCGGCCTGCTCGTCCACCGGCGCCCCGGGGTCCGCGGACCCGGCGGGTTCGGCCACGAACACGACGTCCACGTCGCTGACGTAGTTCAGCTCGCGGCCGCCGCACTTGCCCATGCCGATCACCGCCAGACGGCACAGCGCGGCGTCCTCGGGCTGCTCGGCCCGGGCCACGGCCAGGGAGGCGTCCAGCATGGACGCGGCCAGGTCGGCCAGCTCCGCGGCGGCCTCGTCGACCGTGCACAGACCCGTCAGGTCGCGTCCGGCCAGCCGCAGCAGGCGCCTGCGGTACGCCACCCGCAGGGTGTGCCGGAGGGTCTCGGACGTCCCGTCCCCGACCACGGCCGGGTCGGCGGCCGGCGCCGCGCTGTGGGGGTCGGCCCCCACGGTGTGCAGCAGGCCCCGGCGCAGCTCGTCCGGCTCGGGGGAGCGGGCGGCGTCCGCGCCCCGCAGCTCCCGCCAGTCGCCCGGGTGGCGCACCAGGTGGTCGGTCAGCGCGGGGCTGGTGCCCAGGACCTTGCTCAGCCGCGCCCGGAGGTCGGACTCCTCGCGCAGCACGTCCAGGACCTCGGCCGGGTCCGGGTCGGACTCCAGGACCCGGATCAGCCCCAGCAGGGCCTGGTCGGGGTCGGGGGCGGCCGCGAGGGCGTCGATGACGGCGGTGTCGGCCCGGGCGTCCAGGCCCGCCTCCGTCATCAGCCGCAGGGCCCGGGTGCTGTCGCTGAAGCCACGCCTGGCGAGCGCGCCTGCTGTCATGGTGTTGTTTCCGTCCCTTGCCACGCGTCAACCGTAGCCGGACGGCCCGCGGGCACACCGTACGGCTCTGCTTGCGGTCGTTCGGTCCGGGGCCGCCGCGCCGCCCCTGCGGGCGCGGGGAGGCCCCGGAACCGGGTCGGGGCCGGCATCCGGGCGGATGCCGGCCCCGGGGAGGAGGGCGTCGGGCGCTCGGCTCCGGGGGGTCGTGTCCACGGCGCGCGCCCGTGCGCCGCGGGGCCGGGGCCCCCGGAACCGTGGCGGCGGGGGCTGCCGGGACAGGGCGTCATCTGTCGGTAACACGCCTCGTTTCGGTCCCCTGCGCACGGTGTATCCGGCCGGGGCCCCTGGTGGTGGAAGTATCCCGGTTCGTACCCGCAACCCGCCGGACGCCAGGGGCCCGCCGCCTCCGGGGGAGAACCGCGGGCCCGCCGTACGCGGCGCCGACGCCCTCGCGGAGGGAGCGGGAGGGGCCGCCGGCGGCGTGCGCGACGCCGTCGGCGGCCCCCCGGGACCCCGGCCCCGCGTCGGCCGGGAACACGTCCGGCGTGCGCCTTCCGTGGATCGCTCCTGCGGAAGGCGCACGCCGGGGCGTCACCGCCTAGATGTCGTAGTAGAGCTCGAACTCGCGCGGGTGCGGGCGCAGGCGCAGGGAGTCGATCTCCTCGGTGCGCTTGAAGTCCACGTAGGTCTCGATGAGGTCCTTGGTGAACACGCCGCCCTCGAGCAGGAACTCGTGGTCGGCCTCCAGCGCCAGCAGGGCGTCGTCGAGCGAGGCCGGGACGGTCTTGATGGCCGAGGCCTCCGCCGGGGGCAGCTCGTAGAGGTCCTTGTCGACCGGCTCCGGCGGCTCGATCTTGTTCTTGATGCCGTCGATCCCGGCCATCAGCATGGCGGAGAAGGCCAGGTACGGGTTGGCCGACGGGTCCGGCACGCGGAACTCGATGCGCTTGGCCTTCGGGTTGGAGCCCGTGAGCGGCAGGCGGATGCAGGCGGAGCGGTTGCGCTGGCTGTAGACGAGGTTGATGGGGGCCTCGTAGCCGGGCACCAGGCGGTGGTAGGAGTTCACCGTCGGGTTGGTGAAGGCGAGCAGGGCGTCGGCGTGCTTGAGCAGGCCGCCGATGTAGTAGCGCGCGGTGTCGGAGAGCTGGCCGTAGCCCGACTCGTCGAAGAAGAGCGGCTCGCCGTCCTTCCACAGGCTCTGGTGGCAGTGCATGCCGGAGCCGTTGTCGCCGAACAGCGGCTTGGGCATGAACGTGGCCGTCTTGCCCGCCTCGTTGGCGACGTTCTTGACGATGTACTTGTACAGCTGCACCTTGTCGGCCTGCTGGAGCAGCGTGCCGAACCTGATGCCGATCTCGGCCTGGCCGGCGGTGCCGACCTCGTGGTGCTGGAGCTCGACGTCGATGCCCGCGTCGATCAGCGTCTGCACCATGTCGGAGCGCAGGTCGCTGTAGTGGTCGACCGGCTCGACCGGGAAGTAGCCGCCCTTGTACCGGGGACGGTAGCCGCGGTTGCCGCCCTCGATCGCGGAGCCCGTGTTCCAGGCGCCCTCGATGGAGTCGATCTCGTAGTAGCCGGTGTTGGAGCGCGTCTCGAACTTGACGTCGTCGAAGATGTAGAACTCGGCCTCGGGGCCGAAGAAGGCGGTGTCCGCGACCCCGGAGCCCTTGAGGTAGGCCTCGGCCTTGCGGGCGACGTTGCGCGGGTCCCGGCTGTAGGACTCCAGCGTCAGCGGGTCGTGGACGAAGAACGTCATGTTCAGCGTCTTGTGCTTGCGGAACGGGTCCAGGACGCCGGTGCTCAGGTCGGGCAGCAGCAGCATGTCGGACTCGTGGATGGCCTGGAAGCCGCGGATCGAGGACCCGTCGAACATCTGGCCGTCGGTGAACGTCGAGGCGTCGACGTTCGAGGTCGGGAGGGTGACGTGGTTGACGCCCCCGAACAGGTCCGTGAATCGGACATCGAGGAACTT
Organism: Nocardiopsis sp. NPDC006198; assembly: GCF_040613895.1. Taxonomy (NCBI): domain Bacteria; kingdom Bacillati; phylum Actinomycetota; class Actinomycetes; order Streptosporangiales; family Nocardiopsidaceae; genus Nocardiopsis; species Nocardiopsis sp. NPDC006198. The sequence goes on from NZ_JBEXSY010000035.1 coordinate 7,842, forward strand.
GACGTCCTCGTCCCGGATGTAGGCGAGCACCTCGTCGACGCTGCTGAACAAAACGAACCTCCGTGCAGGTGTCTGAGACGATGGGACCGGAGCCCGCTCCATCGCGGACACGTCGGATCACGCGCCGTCTCCCGGCTTCGTCAACGAAGCTAGGAGCGCGTGATTTCCGTGCCATGTCTCTATTGTTTCCTGCATGTTACGGAGCCAGGCGTTTTCGCAGACCAACCAGCCTGACCCGGTGATTCCACCGCTCGGGGTGCGAAATCGGGACACGCGGAACGGGTGGTTGTGGTCCGGGACACGCGTGTCCGTCGCCCTGCTCACGCCCCGTCCCGCCGTCCCGCGGACCGGTCCCTCCACCGGGTGGATACCGTGGATGCCATGAGCGACGAGAGCCGGGGCGGCGCCGCCGGGGCCATCCACGAGGACGACTTCCAGTACCGGGGGAACCGCCTCGGCCTGCCGGAGGAGGGGTCCGGTTCCGTCCCCGGCGTCATCAGGCGCCTCGTCGGCCTCGCCCTGGACTGGTGCCTGGCCCTCATGATCGCCTGGGGCCTCTACCGCCTGGGCGTCGTCGGAGCGGGCGCCGCCTCCCAGGAGGAGGTCGTCCCGATGCTCAGCAACACCGCCCTGGTGGTCTTCGCCGTGGTGAGCATCCTCCTCCTCACCCTCTTCGGCACCACCGTCGGGCGCCGCCTCGTCGGCGTCGGCATCACCGCCACAGGTGAGCGCTCCTGGCCGTGGTTCGTGTCGATGACCGTGCGCACGGTCCTGCTGTGCCTGGTCATCCCGGCCGTGATCTACGACCGGGACACCCGCGGGCTGCACGACCGCGCCGCGGGCACGGTGGCGACGCGTTACTGAGTCCTCACTGAACGGAACCGGTCCCACCGGACAGCCGGAACGGCTGTACGGACAGGGCTTCCGCTGCTGTTAGCATCCGTTCATCGCTTTCCCCGGGGACGGTCGCGACCCTCACGGTGTCCTGCCCCCGCACCTCCCCCCACGTCTCATCGCACCCTCCGAAGGTTCGCATGGCTGGAAGACGCTCCACTCCCCGCCCCTCGGGCGCGCTCGGTGCCGTGCGGATGTCCGCAGGACAGTGGGTCGCCTGCGCCGCCACCGCCCTCGCCGTCGTCGTCAGCCTGGGAGGCTACGGCTGGTACCAGGGCATCGTCGGCAACATCACCACCACGCAGGTGGACACGACGTGGGACCGCCCCACCAGCGTCGAGGGCGTGATGAACCTGCTCATCATCGGCTCCGACGTCCGCTCGGGGGAGAACGCCGACTACGGCGAAGCGGAGGGCGAGCGGCCCGACACGATGCTCATCGCCAGCATCAACGTCGACAACGGGGCGGCCACCCTCGTGAACCTGCCCCGCGACCTGGTCGTCGACCTGCCCGCGTGCGAGGCGGTCGAGGGGTACGAGGGGATGTCGCCGCACAGCGGCATGATCAACTCCGCGATGACCTTCGGCGGCATCGGCTGCCAGTGGCAGGCCGTCGAGAACGCGACCGACGTGCACCTCGACCACTTCGTCATGATGGACTTCACCGGGTTCAAGGACATGGTCGACGCCATCGGCGGCGTGGAGATGTGCATCCCCGAGCCCGTGGACGACCCCAAGGCCCACCTGGTCCTGGACGCCGGGCTCCAGACCCTGGACGGCGAGGACTCGCTCGGCTTCGTGCGCTCCCGCTACGCGCAGGGCGACGGCGGCGACCTGTCCCGCATCGACCGCCAGCAGGAGTTCATGGGCGCGATGCTGCGCCAGGTGCTCAGCAGCGAGGTCATGACCAGCCCGGTCACCATCACCAACTTCCTCGGCGCCGTCACCGACTCGGTCACCACCGACGACGAGCTCACCGTCGACACCATGACCGACCTCGCCATCTCCATGCGCGAGGTCGACCTCCAGCGCATCCAGTTCGTGACGGTCCCCAACGGCCAGCACCCCGCCGACCCCAACCGCCTGGTCATGAGCGACGAGGCCCCCGCCCTGTTCGAGGCGATCAACGCCGGCGCCGACCTGGCGGGCGGCGGGGAGGACGGCGGCGGGGAGTCCGAGGGGGAGTCGGAGGGGGAGGCCGAGCAGGGCCCGGCCCCCGAGGACGTCTCCGTGGAGATCCTCAACAACGCGGGCGTCGACGGCCTCGCCCTGGAGGTGCAGGCGGTCCTCGCCGGAGAGGGCTACACGGTCACCGGCACGGGCAACCCGGTCGCCCGGTTCCCCGAGGCCACGACGGTCTACTACGCCCCCGGTCAGGAGGCCGCGGCCGAGATGCTGGCCGGGTCCATGGAGTCCGCGGTCACCGAGGAGGCCGAGGGCCTCTCCCAGACCCTTGAGCTGGTCCTGGCCCCCGACTGGGCCGGGTTCGCCGACGGGGCCTCCTCCGCGCCGGAGGTCTCGGTCACCGACGACCTCGGCGGCATCACCGCGGAGGAGACGGAGAGCGCCTGCTGATCCGGACCTCCGAGCCGGATACGATCTGACACGGTGCGTACCCTTCCGGTACCATCCGGCCGTTACGTCCGCGTCGCCCCGCGCCCTCCGCGCGGTGCTCTCCTCCGAGCGGACCCGCCCTTGTCCCATACCGGATCGCAGGTGCCCTCTTGGCTCCCAGAAACGTGTCTTCGGCCCTCGCCGCGAGGATGAGTCTCGGTCAGTGGGTCGCGTGCGGGGTGACCGGAGTGCTCATAGCGACGAGCCTGACCGCCTACGCGGGGTACCGGGACGCCCTCAGCATCGCCACCGAGGAGATCAACACCGACGCCTGGGGGGACCGCCCCAGCCAGGTGGACGGCATCCACAACATCCTCCTGCTCGGCACCGACGAGCGCGCGGGGGAGGACGCCTCCTACAACGAGCTGAACGGCATCCGGCCCGACGTGCTGGTCGTGGTGAGCATCGACGTGGACCGGGGCGGGGTGACCATGGTCAACATGCCGCGCGACCTCATCATCGAGATGCCCGACTGCGCGCCCAACGGCGAGGCGCCGGGGGTGACCGCCGGGACGGTGGACCAGCTCAACCACGCCATGACCTACGGCGGCATGGACTGCCAGGGCAACACCGTGGAGACGCTCACCGGCATCCACCTCGACCACATGGTGATGGTCGACTTCGCCGGGTTCCAGAACATCGTCGACTCCGTCGGCGGCATCGAGATGTGCGTCCCCGAACCGATCGACGACCCCAAGGCCCACCTGCGGCTGGACGCCGGGATGCAGACCCTGAACGGCGAGCAGGCCCTCGGCCTGGCGCGGTCCCGGGACAGCACCGAGCAGGGCAGCGACCTGAACAGGATCGAGAACCAGCAGCGGATGATCGGCGCGATCCTGCGCGAGGTCACCGGCGGCGACATCCTGAGCAGCCCGACCACCCTCTACGACTTCATCGGCTCGGTCACCGACAGCATGGTGACCGACGACGGCCTGACCACCGACAAGATGGCCGAGCTGGCCATCGCCATGCGCCAGGTGGACCTCGGGCGGATGAACATGGTGACGGTCCCGGTCGTCGACGCCCCCAGCGACCCGAACAAGGTCGCGTTCCAGCAGCCCGCCGCCGACGAGCTCTTCGCCTCGGTGGCCTCCGGCGAGGTGCTGGAGGAGGAAGAGGAGGAGGCCGCCCCGGAGGAGGAGGCGGAGGAGGAGGCCCCCGTCGAGCCGGGGGACGTCTCCGTCCGGGTCCTCAACGGCACGGGCGTCGACGGGCTGGGGAGCCAGGTCGAGCAGCGCCTCCTGGAGGGCGGCTTCGTCGTCACCGGGACGGGCAACCCCGGGGCGCGGCAGCCGACCGCCACCACGGTCTACCACGGCCCCGGCCAGGCCGCGCACGCCGAGGAGCTCGCCTCGGTGCTCTCCGCCGCCCAGATCGAGGAGGTCCCCGACCTCGGGACGGAGCTGGAGCTGGTGATGGGCGCCGACGACTGGGGCCCCATCACCTTCGGGGGCGACGGCGGGGGCGGCAGCGGCGCCCTCGCTGAGCTGGAGGGCACCTCGGCCGCCGACGACACGGTCTCCTGCGAGTAGGCCACGGAACGGCGGCGCTGCCGCGTCGAGGGCCCCGTCGGCGCCTGTCCGGTGCCGACGGGGCCTCGTCGTGTTCCGGGCCGGTCCGGGAGGGCCGTTCGCGTCGCCGGGGGCGAGCCCCGTCCGAGGCGGTGCGCGACGGACCCCTCCGGTCCGCCGCCCCGGACCCGAACGGTGAGGGCGGCGTCTGCCCCGTCCACCTCTTCACCGGCTTCCTCACGGCCGCGCCGGCGGAGGTCCTCCGCAAGGGCTCCGGGACGTCGGGGGCCGGTCCGACGCCCCCGAGGAGGACGACGGCGTCCGCGTGCGCCTGGACGAGCTTCCGGCCCGACACGGTACGACCCTCACCGGGCCCGCCGAACGAGTCGGTGGCACCGGCGTCGACCCGTCCGTGCCCGAGAACGACCGGGCGGGGGCGATCCGCTTCCCCACCCGTGCCGCCCTGGGCCGGGGGCCCGCCTGCCGGGAGGTGGCCTGCGGGCCGCGCCGGGGCGGGCGGGAAGCGGCACGGCCGCGCACGCGAACGGGGGCCGCCGCACCTGTCGGTGCGACGGCCCCCGTCCCGTGTCCGTGAGAGGCCGGCCGGGTCGCTACCCGCCCATCTGGCCCCGCATGCCCCGGGGCATCTTCGCGCCCTTGGGCATCGGGCCCTTGGGCATCTGCATCTTGGCGGGCAGGGCCTTGAGGCGGTAGTTCAGCTCGGCGGCCCCGGACTTGTCCAGGTTGCGCGGGAGCCTGACCAGAGTGCGCTGGAGCTTGGAGATCGGCACCAGGCCCTCGCCGTTGCCGACCTTGAAGTCGTAGATGGGCGTGTCGTGCGCGACCCGCGCGACCCGCTTCTTCTCCCCGGCGATCAGCGGCTTGAGCCGGCCCGGGTCGCCCTCGCCGACCAGGATCACGCCCGGCCGCCCCACCACGCGGTGGACGACGTCCATCTGCTTGTTGGCGGCCACGCCCGGCTCGACCACCCAGTTGCCGCGCATGTTGTCCAGGATCGCCATGCCCGCGCCCAGGCGCCCGTCCAGCATCTTGTACTGGACGCGCTGCGCGGAGCGCGTGAAGATGATGAAACCGGTCAGGAAGGCGACCGGCAGGCCCGTCAGCGGCCACAGGATCCAGGAGCCGGTCCAGATGCCGATGCCGACGAAGACCGCGAGGACGACCACCGCGACACCGACCGCCAGCGGGATGCTGCGGGGACTCTGCTGGTGGACGACCTTGGCGACCATGCCGATCTGCTTGAGCCGACCGGGCTGCTTCTCGGCCCCGCCCTTGGCGGGGGTCGTGGTCTCTGAACCCTTGGGCTTTTTCGCCATCGTGCTCTCAGGCAGCGCGCCGACGCGGTGTCGGCGGGGACGGGGTCCCTGGGCTGCCTTGCCTCCTCTTCGCGGTCGACCTGGGTGCTGCGCCTCACGGCGCCGGCCAGCTGGGCGCCTCTCGCCACCAGGATATGTGGAGGTGCCCCTACATGAGGAACGGTGGCCCGTGGGCCACCGTTCCAGCTTGGTCACGACTCGGGCGAAACGCCCATCAGACGCCGCCCGCCAGGGCGGCGTTCTCGGCGTCGCGCTTCTCGCGGGCCTGCTTGTAGAGGCGGCCCGCGCGGTAGGACGAGCGCACCAGCGGCCCCGACATGACGCCGGCGAAGCCGATCTCCTCGGCCTCCTGGCCCAGTTCCACGAACTCCTCGGGCTTCACCCACCGGTCGATCGGGTGGTGCAGCTTGGAGGGGCGCAGGTACTGGGTGATGGTGAGCAGGTCGCAGCCGGCCTCGTGCAGGTCGCGCATCGCCTCGCTGATCTCCTCACGGGTCTCGCCCATGCCCAGGATCAGGTTCGACTTGGTGACGAGGTCGTCCGCGCGCGCCTCGGTGATGACCCGGAGGGAGCGCTCGTAGCGGAAGCCCGGACGGATGCGCTTGAAGATCCGGGGCACCGTCTCGACGTTGTGCGCCAGCACCTCGGGCCGCGAGCCGAAGACCTCGGCCAGCTGGTCGGGGTCGGCGTTGAAGTCGGGGATGAGCAGCTCGACGCCGGTGTCCGGGTTGAGCTCGTGGATCTTGCGGACCGTCTCGGCGTACAGCCAGGCGCCGCCGTCCTCGAGGTCGTCACGGGCCACACCGGTGATGGTGGCGTAGCGCAGCTCCATCTTCTTCACGGAGTTGGCGACCTTGGTCGGCTCCATCCGGTCCAGGGCGCTGGGCTTGCCCGTGGCGATCTGGCAGAAGTCGCAGCGCCGCGTGCACTGGTCGCCGCCGATGAGGAACGTCGCCTCCCGGTCCTCCCAGCACTCGTAGATGTTGGGGCACCCGGCCTCCTGGCACACCGTGTGCAGGCCCTCGCTCTTGACCAGGGACTGGAGCTCGGTGTATTCGGGCCCCATGTGCGCCTTGATCTTGATCCACGGCGGCTTCTTCTCGATGGGGGTCTCGCTGTTGCGCGCCTCCACGCGCAGCAACCTGCGGCCCTCAGGAGCGATGGTCAACGTGAACCCGTTCCCTTCTGTGCCCCGTGACGGGACCCTCTCGCCCTTCGTGGGGGCGGCTGCGTCCCGGTGGGGACTGGCTCATGGTGTGGTGTGTCATCCACGGGCGGTGGCGCCGAGCAGCTCGGCGCCGTCGGCGTGGCTGTACCCCTCCGCGCCGAGGACGTCCGCCAGGTGCCGTTCCATCCGGGGCCTCACGTCGGCCACGGTCACCTCGCGCCCGAGTTCGGCGGAGAGCGAGGTCACCCCGGCGTCGGTGATTCCGCACGGGACGATCCGGTCGAACCACGACATGTCATTGTTGCAGTTCAGTGCGAGTCCGTGCATACCGACCCCGCGGGCGATCCGGCACCCGATGGCGGCGACCTTGCGCTCGATCAGGCCGCGCCCGGGGTCGGCGTCGAGCCACACCCCGGTCCGCCCCTCCACCCGCCTGCCGGTCAGGCCGTACTCCGCGACGGAGCGGATGACGGCCTCCTCCAGCATGCGCACGTAGGCGATCACGTCCACGGGGTCCGGCATGCGCACGATGGGGTACACCGTCAGCTGGCCGGGGCCGTGCCAGGTGATCTTGCCGCCCCGGTCGATGTCCACGACGGGGGCGCCGGGATCAGTGATGGGACGATCCCACCTCCCGGTGCGCTTTCCCGCGGTGTACACGGGCTCGTGTTCCAGGAACAGGACGGTGTCGGCCACCTCATCGGCGACGCGGCCCTCGTGGAGCCGCTTCTGGAGATCCCAGCCCTGGTGGTACGGGACGGGAGCGTCGCCCAGCCATGCGTAAACGAGATCACTCACACAACCACCTTACGCCCCGGCGCGGTGCGCCGGTCGGGCCAGGATGTCGGATAGCGCACTGTCGATGGTGGGCAGCAGGAAGGAATAGCCGGCCCGCTCCAGGCGTTCGGGCGCGGCCCTCAGGTCGATCAGGGAGGTCTCCTCCGCGAAGTCGCCCAGGGTCGCGCGCAGCGCCGTCGCGGGGACCGGGATGACCGTGGGGCGCCGCAGGACCTCCCCCAGGGCCTGGGTGAACGCGGCGTTGCTCACCGGCTCCGGCGAGCACATGTTCACCGGCCCCGTCACCTCCGGGTGCTCCAGCAGGAACCGGATCGCCCCCACCTGGTCGCGCAGCGCGATCCAGCTCATGTACTGCGCCCCCGACCCCAGGCGTCCGCCCAGGCCGGCCCGGTAGAGCGGCAGCAGCGTGCGCAGCAGGCCCCCCGAGCGGTCGAGCACCACCGCCGTGCGCATGTACGCCACGGACAGGCCCGCCTCGAGGGCCGGGGCCGCCGCCTCCTCCCAGGCCTGGCACGTCCGGGCCAGGAAACCCGCGCCCGGAGGGCTCTCCTCGGTGGCCACCCCGCCCCCGGTGTCCCCGTAGTAGTGCATCCCCGACGCCGTCAGCAGCCGCGGGGGAGGGGAGGGCATCCCCGCCAGCGCCCGGGCCAGGGTGCGGGTGCCGCGGACCCGGCTGCGCCGGATGACCGTGCGCCGGTGCCTGGTCCACACGGTGGGTCCGACCGGGGCCCCGGCCAGGTGCACGACGGCGTCGGCCTCGTGCAGGGCCACGGTGTCGACGCGCCCCTGCTCGGGGCGCCACTCCGCCTCCTCCACGTTCGGAGGGGTGCCGCCACGCGGAAGGCGCCGGACCAGGCGCACCACCGTGTGTCCGTCGTCGAGCAGGGACGCGGCCAGCGCCCCGCCGATGAGCCCGGAGGCCCCAGTGATAGCCACTCTCATGCCCAGGGTCTACCCGGAGGATCCCGGACCTCCCGCGGAAGAGGGGGCGGAAGGCCCCGCGGGGCCTCCCAGAAGTTTTCTCGGGCTTTTTCTGCGAAAACGCTGCGGGGAGACCCTCCGCTCTTCTACTTTGAAGGTGGAGCAGGGAACTCCGCGTCATTGCGGAGTCACTGTGGGCGACACGCTGTCGGGCTGGCTGTCGTGGCGCCCGTCCACAGACCTTTGATGATGGGGATCATCAGGGGATGGTGATTGGTGGGGTAGAAAGACGGGGCGGCGCCACAGGCGCCGCCCCGTCCGCCTTTCCCGCCCTCCTCGCGCAGGATTCCTCCGCGCGGCCCCGGAGCCCGCCCGCACACCTGCTCGGCACGCCGAGGGTAAGGACTGGGCCATGCCCGCCCCCCTGCGGTGTGTCCGCTCCCGTCGCGGGCCCTCGCGGCGGAGCATGGACGCAGTGCCCGTTCGCGCCCAGGGCGTCCAGGACAGGAAGGCGTCGCCATGCTCCACGTCCGTGCCGCCGGGACCCGCCCCCGCGGCGGACCGGTCCCGGATCCCACGACCCCGCCGGCCCCCGGCCCCTGAGGCGGCCGTGAGGAGGACTCCCCCGCCGCTGCGCGCCGGCCGGCGCCGGCTGGCGGTCGCGGCCGAGGACGCCCGGGAACGCGTGACCGTCCACTTCTGGTCGGTGGTCCAGGCCGTCGTGGCCGCGGTGGTGGCGTGGACCGTGGCCGGCGGCCTCGTCCAGGACCACGACCCCTTCTTCGCGCCGATCGCGGCGGTCATCGCGCTCAACACCTCGGGCGGGGAGCGGGGCGCCAACGCGGTCCGGCTGCTCACGGGCGTGGTGTTCGGCATCATCTCCGGCGAGGTCGCGATCGCCCTCACCGGGGGCGGCGGCTACGGCGCGCTCGCACTGGGCGTCGGCCTGGCGATGACGGCCGCCCTGGCGATCGGCGTCCAGCGGATCGTGATCGGCCAGGCGGCGGCCAGCGCGATCCTCACCGTGGTCTTCGCCGTGAACTTCGGGGGAGGGCACGCGGGGCTGGGCCGGCTCACCGACGCGCTCATCGGGGCCGGGGTGGCGCTCGTGTTCAGCCAGCTGCTGTTCCCCGCCAGGCTGGTCGCCATCCTGCGCCGGATCGAGGCGGACGCGCTGACCGAGATGGCCCACATGCTCGACGTCTCCGGCCGCGCGCTGCGGCGGGACGACGAATCCTCCAGCCAGGAGATGGTCACGTGGCTGGGAGACCTGAGCAGGCCGATGGCGGAGCTCAGCCGCGCCAGGGAGAACAGCCGCCACACGGTCCGCCTCTCCACCATCCGGTGGGGCGACCCGGCGCCGGTCCTCGCCGAGGACGAGGTGATCGACCGCCTCATCCTGCTCGGGGAGAGCTGCCTGTTCCTCGCGAGGACCACCGCGGCCATGAGCGAGGACGAGCGCCACGAGCTCGCGCCCGTCGTCAGCCGCATGGCCTCGGCGCTGTACACGCTCGCCGACGACCTCAGCAGCCGCCGGGCGCGCCAGGAGGCGGTGGAGGGGGCCCTCCGGTCCGCCCGGAGGTTCGACGCGCAGGACACGGGCGGCGACCCCGTGACCACCGCCACGCACCTGGCGGTCGAGATGGTCGCCACCGACATCATGGTGTTCGCCGGGATCAGGTTCGAGGAGGCCGAGGAGGCGTTGCGGGAGGACGAGGCCGACCTGGAGGTCCCGCATCCCCCGGGGGTCCCGTGGCTGCCGTGGCTGCCGTGGCGTCCGCCCGTGGACAGGTACCGGCACCGCTGGTACTCGTGGCGCCGGCGGCGCCGCTGACCTCCCGGGCGAAGCCTCCACCGTGGCAATAACGCGGACATGAGTCCCCCAACCCGGCTTTCCGGCCGCGGGGCGGGGGCAGTACCCGAGGGCGGGCGCGTGCCGCGCCGTACGCACGACGACAGCGGGGGACTCATGCGGGCTCTGATGGTGACGCCGATGACGGCCGGGTCGGTGACGGTGGACGAGGTCGACCCGCCGGTGCCGGAAGAGGGGGAACTCCTCATCGACGGCGTGGCGCTGGGAATCTGCGGGACCGACAAGGAGATCGTCGACGGCGAGTACGGCACCGCCCCGCCCGGCCACGACCGCCTCGTCCTGGGGCACGAGTCCCTCGGCCGGGTGCGCGAGGCGCCGCCCGGGTCCGGATTCGCCCCGGGCGACCTGGTGGTCGGCATCGTCCGCAGACCCGACCCCGTCCCCTGCGGGCCGTGCGCGCACGGGGAGTTCGACATGTGCCGCAACGGCGGGTTCACGGAGCGCGGTATCAAGGAGATCCACGGCTACGGCTCGGAGCAGTGGACCGTCCCGGCCGACTACGCGGTCCGGCTCGACCCGGCGCTGGAGGAGGTCGGAGTCCTGATGGAGCCGACCACGATCGTGGCGAAGGCGTGGGAGCACGTGGAGAGCATCGGACGGCGGGCCTGGTTCGAGCCGCGCACCGCGCTCGTCACCGGCGCCGGGCCCATCGGACTCCTGGCGGCCCTGATCGGGGTCCGGCGCGGCCTCGACGTGCACGTCCTCGACAGGGTCGGGAGCGGCCCCAAGCCGGACCTGGTCGCCGCGCTGGGGGCGACCTACCACACGGGGGGCGTCGCTGAGATCGCCCAGGAGTTCGCGCTCGACGTGATCATCGAGACCACCGGCGCGGAAGCCCTCGTCCTCGACACGGCGGTCCACAACGCCGCCGACGGGATCGTCTGCTACGTCGGCCTCAGCGCCGGCCGCGCCCGCGTCGAGGTGAGCCCCGGCCGCCTGAGCCGGAGGCTGGTCCTGGACAACGACGTGCTCTTCGGCTCGGTCAACGCGAACCGCCGCCACTACGAGCTGGCGGCGCGGCACCTGGCCGCGGCCGACCGGGACTGGCTGCGGGGGCTCATCACCCGCCGGCTCCCGCTCGACCTGGCCCCCCGGGTGTTCGCGGAGCCCGCCGGCGACCAGGTGAAGGTGGTCATCGACCTCTGACCCCGCGCCGGGGCGGGCGCGGACCCGCCCCTCGTCCGCGATCTCGTACTCGTGGCGGGGCTCGGCGCCTCGGGGTCACGTGGTGGCGGCGACGGGGAGCTCGTCGAGCGCCTCGGCCGGGGCGGCCCGGCCCGGGGTCCGACGGGGGCGGCCGTCGAGCCCGGCGGCCACCCCGTCCAACCCCGTCCAACCCCGTCCTGCGACCACTCACGGCGTACGGGCAGCGCTTCCGGCCGGCCCGCTAGCCGGGGTAGGGGCGGCGTTCGCGGGCCTCGCGCAGGGCCTGCGCCCACCAGGCCAGCTGGCCCAGCATCCGATCCACGGCCGCCTCCGCGCCGGACATGTCCACGGCGGGCTCGCCGTCGTCGCCGAACATCGACTGCGCGTTGTGCAGGCTGACGGTGTCCCGGATGGTCGCGGTGTGCAGCTCCGAGAAGACCGAGCGCAGCTGCTCGATCGCCCGCAGGCCGCCGGACATCCCGCCGTAGGAGACGAACCCCACGGCCTTGGCGAACCACTCCCGGCGCGCGGAGTCGATCGCGCTCTTGAGCCCGCCGGGGTAGCCGTGGTTGTACTCCGGTGTGACGACCACGAACCCGTCGGCGGCGTCGACGACCTCCGCCGCATGGGGCGCCATCGGGCCGCCGTGGCCGTCCTCGGGGCCGATGCCGTCCACGTCCAGGACGTCGAACCGCAGGCGGGGGTCGGGGTGCTTCGCCGTGCGCTCCACGAACCACCGCGAGACGGCGGGGCCGGTGCGGCCCCTGCCGTTGCCAGCGAGGATGACCGCGATCCGAAGGTTTTCCATGTGGTCCTCGTCGTCTTCGTGCCTGACGGCCCTGGGCACGCGGGGACCGGCGGCCCCACGGGGATTCGGGCGGAACGGCGTCCGTTCTCTTCCGGGTGACGGGACAACGTTAGGACCTGAACCGCGATTCAGGTCAAATCAGGCGCGCTGGAAACGGAACCGGGCCGGGCGCCGAAGACGGCGCCCGGCCCGGCCGGAACACGCGGATCCTAGGAGAGGCCGAGCTCGCGCTCGAAGTCGCCCTCCTCCAGCCGCTCCCTCACGGTCTGGAGGAAGCGTCCGGCGTCGGCGCTGTCGATCAGGCGGTGGTCGTGGGCCAGCGACAGGTAGACCATCGAGCGCACCGCGATCACCTCGCCGCCCATGGCCGGGTCCTCGACCACGACGGGGCGCTTGACGATCGCGCCGGTGCCGAGGATGGCCACCTGCGGCTGGTTGATGATCGGCGTGCCGAACAGGGCGCCGGTGCACCCGGTCTCGGCGATGGTGAACGTGCCGCCGCCCAGCTCGTCCGGGCCGAGCCTGCCGGTGTGGGCACGCTCGCTCAGGTCGGTGATCGTGCGGGCGAGCCCGTCCAGGTTCAGCTTGCCCGCGTCCTTCACGACCGGGGCGAGCAGACCGCGCTCGGTGTCCACCGAGACGGCGAGGTTCTCGACGTCGTGGTAGGTCACCTCCTGCTTGTCACCGTCGATGACCGCGTTGAGCTTGGGGTGGGTCCTGAGGGCCTCGACCGCGGCCAGGCCGAAGAACGCGAAGAAGTCCGGGGCGGCCCCGTCCCGCTTGGCGACCTGCTCGCGCAGGCGGGCGATCTTGGTGACGTCCACCTCGATGACCTGCGTGGCCGTCGCGGAGACGTGCAGCGACTCCACCATGTGGTCCGCGATGGACTGGCGCAGGCGGGTCAGCTTCTCGGTCCGCCCGCGCAGCGAGGTGTCGGCGGCGACCTTGCGGGGGGCCGAGGAGGGCGCCGCGGGGGCGGCGGCGCGCGCGGCGGCGGCCTTCTGCTCCTCCGCCGCCTTGAGCACGTCCTGCTTGCGGATGCGGCCGCCCACGCCCGTGCCGCTCACCCGGCCCAGGTCCACGCGGTGCTCGGACGCGAGCTTGCGCACCAGCGGCGTCACGTACGCCTCGGTGACGGCGTCGGTGCCGGAGGCCCGGCCGGTGCCGCTGAGGGTCTCGATGTCCACGGAGGGGCCGTCGTCCGCCGAGTCCGCGCGCGCGGCGGGGGCCGGCTCGGGCTCCGGCTTCGCTTCGGCCTTCGGCTCCGGGGCGGGCTCGGGCTTCGCTTCGGCCTTCGGCTCCGGCGTGGGCTCGGCCTGAGGGGGCGCGGGCGCCTCGGAGGCGGAGGGCGCCTCGCCCCCGGTGCCGCCGATGACGGCGATCTCGGCGCCGATCTCCACGGTCTCGTCCTCGTCCACCAGGATCTTGGTGAGTACACCGGCGACCGGGGACGGGATCTCGGTGTCCACCTTGTCGGTGGAGACCTCGAGGAGCGGCTCGTCCACCTCGACGGTGTCGCCCACGCTCTTGAGCCACTGGGTGACGGTCCCCTCGGTGACGCTCTCACCCAGGGCGGGCATGGTCACCGACGTGGTGGGTCCGTCGGAGGACGGGGCGGACGCGGCGGGGGACGCGGCCGGCTCGGGCTCGGCGGCGGCCTCGGGCTCCGGGGCGGCCTCCGGCTCGGCCTCCGGCTCGGGCTCCGGCTCCGCCTCGGGCCGGGCGGTCTCGGCGGCGGGCGCGGACCCGGTCTCGTCGGTGCTCTCGCCTTCGCCGCCGATGACGGCGATCTCGGCGCCGATCTCCACGGTCTCGTCCTCGTCCACCAGGATCTTGGTGAGTACACCGGCGACCGGGGACGGGATCTCGGTGTCCACCTTGTCGGTGGAGACCTCAAGGAGCGGCTCGTCTACCTCGACGGTGTCGCCCACGTTCTTGAGCCACTGGGTGACGGTCCCCTCGGTGACGCTCTCACCCAGGGCGGGCATGGAAACGGAAGTCGGCATGGGTTCCTCGTTGGATCTGGGCGCGGTCTCTGCCCAACCCCTTGACTGGGCAGCGCGGATGTGTGCGGGGGCGGGCCGTGTGGGCCCGCCCCCGGGTGGTGCGGTCAGTCGTGGACGTGCAGCGGCTTGCCGGCCAGGGCCAGATGCGCCTCGCCCAGCGCCTCGGACTGGCTCGGGTGCGGGTGGATGAGCTGGGCCACCTCGGAGGGCAGCGCCTCCCAGTTGTAGATGAGCTGCCCCTCGGCGATCAGCTCGCCGACGCGGCTGCCGACCATGTGGACGCCCAGCACCGGCCCGTCCTTCTCGGCGATGACCTTGATCGCGCCGGAGGTCTGGAGGATCTGGCTCTTGCCGTTGCCCGCCAGGTTGTAGTTCATCTCCACGATGTCGTGGCCGCGCTCCTTGGCCACCGCGGAGGTGAGGCCCACCGAGGCGACCTCGGGCTCACAGTACGTGACCCGGGGCACACCGTCGTAGTCGATCGCGGGCGGGTTCTGCCCGGCGATGTGCTCGGCGACGAAGATGCCCTCGGCGAAGCCGACGTGGGCGAGCTGGAGGGTGGGGATGAGGTCGCCCACGGCGTAGACGCCGCCGACGCCGGTGTGCAGGTTCTCGTCGACCTGGACGAAGCCGCGCTCCAGGGTGATCCCCTGCTCCTCGTAGCCCAGGCCCTCCGAGACGGGGCCGCGGCCGATGGCGACCAGCAGCACCTCGGCGTCGAGGGTCTTGCCGCCCTTGAGGGTGACCGTCACGCCGGAGTCGGTGGTCTTGACCGACTCGAACGGGGTGCCGAGCTCGTACTTGATCTTGCGCTTGCGGAAGGCGCGCTCCAGCAGCTTGGAGCTCGACTCCTCCTCGACCGGCACCAGGTGCGGCAGGGCCTCGACGATGGTGACGTCGGCGCCGTAGGAACGCCACACGCTGGCGAACTCCACGCCGATCACGCCGCCGCCCAGGACGATGACGGACTCGGGGACCCGGCCCAGGTCGAGGGCCTGGTCGCTGGTCATGACCTTCTCGCCGTCGATCTCCAGGCCCAGGGTCTTGGGCTTGGAGCCGGTGGCCAGGACGATGTTGCGGCCCTTGTACACCGTGTCGCCGACGGTCACCTCGTCCTTGCCGGTGAGCTTGCCCTCGCCCTCGACGACGGTGATCTTGCGGGACTTGACGAGGCCGGTCAGGCCCTTGAAGAGGCCGCCGATCACCTTGTCCTTGTACTTGTGCACGGCCTCGATGTCGATGCCCTCGAAGCTGGCCTTCACGCCGAAGGCCTCGCTCTCCTTGGCGGAGTCGGCGACCTCGGCGGAGTGCAGGAGGGCCTTGGTGGGGATGCAGCCGCGGTGCAGGCACGTGCCGCCGAGCTTGTCCTTCTCGATCAGGACGACGCTCATGTCCAGCTCGGCGGCGCGGAGCGCTGCCGCGTAGCCGCCGCTGCCGCCGCCAAGGACGACGAGGTCGAAGGTGCCGCCGTTCTCACTCACGGGAACGAACTCCTAGTTGTGGTGGCTGGTGTGGGTGGTGGATCCGCGGGTGGCGCCCACAGAGGGGGGAGGGTGTCGGCGACCGCGGTGGCCGCGCGCGGGGCGGTGTCCCGGCTCACCGGGACCGGACCCGCGCACGGTGA
The DNA here is from genome assembly GCF_040613895.1 of Nocardiopsis sp. NPDC006198. NCBI lineage: Bacteria > Bacillati > Actinomycetota > Actinomycetes > Streptosporangiales > Nocardiopsidaceae > Nocardiopsis > Nocardiopsis sp. NPDC006198. Next base: position 23,541 of record NZ_JBEXSY010000035.1, read on the forward strand.
CTACTCGGCGTACTCCTCGGCGATGCGGACCAGGGTGCGGGTTCCCGCGCCGGTGCCGCCCTTCGGGGTGTGGCCGTGCGGACCGCCCTGGTTGAAGGACGGGCCCGCGATGTCGAGGTGCGCCCACTTGACGCCCTCGCCGATGAACTCCTGGAGGAAGACGCCCGCCGAGAGCATGCCGCCCCAGCGCTCGCCCGCCACGTTCGCGATGTCGGCGACCGCGGAGTCGAGCCCCGCCCGCAGCTCGGAGGGGAGCGGCATCGGCCAGGAGGCCTCGCCCTCCGCCCCGGCCGCGGCGACGACCGCCTCGCGCACGCCGTCGTCGTTGGCCATGACCGCGAACACCCGGGTGCCGAGCGCGACCAGCTGCGCGCCGGTCAGCGTGGCGATGTCCACGACCAGGTCGGGCTGGTCCTCCTGGGCCCGGACCAGGGCGTCCGCCATGACCAGGCGGCCCTCGGCGTCGGTGTTGAGGACCTCGACGGTCTTGCCGCCGTAGATGCTCAGCACGTCGGAGGGGCGCTGGGCGGTGCCGCTGGGCATGTTCTCCGCCACGGCCAGGTAGCCGACGACGTTGACCTTCAGGCCCAGGGTGGAGATGGCGCGCATGGCGGCGAGCACGGAGGCGGCGCCGGCCATGTCGGACTTCATCCAGTCCATCGAGCCCGCGGGCTTGAGGGAGAGGCCGCCCGAGTCGAAGGTGATGCCCTTGCCGACGAAGGCGACGGTCCTGGTCGCCTCCGGGTGGCTGTGGGCGAGGCGGACCAGGCGGGGCGGGTTGGACGAGCCCTGGCCGACGCCGGTCAGGCCGCCGTAGCCGCCCTCGGACAGGGCCCGCTCGTCCAGGACCTCGATCTGGAGGCCGGCCTGCTGGGCGATCTCCTGGGCGGCGGCGGCCAGGTCCTCGGGGACCAGGTCGGCCGGGGCGGTGTTGACCAGGTCGCGCGTGAAGTTGACGGCCTCGGCCATGACCGCGGCGCGCTCGACGGCCGCGTCCGCGCCCGGCGCGGAGCTGGCCAGGACCAGGGAGCCGGCGGCGCGGCCCTCGGCCTGCTCGCGGGCCTCGTCACCGGTGCGGTACCGGTCGAAGACGTAGGTTCCGAGCTGGGCTCCGAGGGCGACGGCCCCGGCCTCGGCGGCGCTCCCGGCGGGCAGGGCCAGGACCACGCGGCCGGTGCCCCCGGGGCGCGAGGCGAGCGACCGCAGGGCGGCGCCCGCGGCGCGGGACAGGACGTCGGGGTCGACGGGGCCCTCGGCGGGCGCCGGGCCGAGACCGACCGCGACGACGACCGGGGCCCTGACGGCTCCGAGGGAGGCAATGGTGTGCACCTCCTCGGGTGCGCCGCTCGCTCCCAGGAGCGACAGGGTCGGGGCGAGGCCGCCCGAGAAGGCGGCGTCGACGTCATGCGCGCCCGACGCGGGTTCCGGAGCGTCGCCTCCGGAGTGGTAGCCGACGACAACCGCGTCGGCGTCGAGCGAACTGGGGGACTCCGTGTTTACTGCCAACGACGTGCTCACACCCCCGATGCTAGTCGCCTCCCGCGCCGGGCGGGGACGCGGCACCCCGGCTCCCCAGGGGGTCTGACGCCGCGCTCCGCGCGACCGGGGGCGGGGGGTGTTCCCGGGGGCGGCCCCGGCCCGCCCGCGCGGGGAGGGGGCCCCTGGTCGCCCACCGGGGGCGTCGCACGCCCGCTCCCGGGGGCCCGCGCCTGCCCGTGCCGGAGGGCCGTGAAACTCCGTGTGAAAAAATGTGACGATGGCGACATCCCGCCACCGGAGGCGACCGTACGGCCGTGAACCCCCTGGTGGGAACCGTGCCCGGCCTCACACCCACGCGGTCGCCGCTGCCGCCGCCACCAGCGCCGCGGTCGAGGCCGTCTCCACCAGGGCGCCCAGGACGTCGCCGGTGATCCCGCCGAGGCGCCGCACCGCCCGGCGCAGCAGCGCCCCGGCGGCGACCAGGCCCGCCGCCGCCGCGAGGGCGTGGGCCGCGGCCAGGGCAGGCGCCTGCACCGCCCCCGTGAGGCAGAGGGCGGCGACGAACGCCACGGCCGCCGCCGCACGCGGCCCGCGCACCGTCCCCGCCACGAAGGCCCCCAGGCCCTCGGGCCGCGCCGGCGGCACCCGGGGGACGCACGCCAGCGTCGCCGCCAGCCGTCCCGTCGCGCCCGCGACGGCGGCCCCGGACAGGGCGGCCCAGGGCGAGGCCGCCACCAGCTGTCCCAGCGCCAGGGCCTGTGCCGCCGTCGCCACCACGACCGACACCACGCCGAACGGTCCGATGTCGGACCGCCGCATCACCTCCAGCGCCCCCTCCGCCGGCCTGCCGCTCCCCAGCCCGTCCGCCAGGTCGGCCAGCCCGTCCAGGTGCAGCCCCCGCGTCGCGAGCGCGCCCAGGCCCACGGCGAGCACCGCCGCCAGGGAGGGGGCCAGGCCGGCCCAGGCGCCGGCCGCCGCGACCGCGCCGGAGAGGAGGCCCAGGGCCGCGCCGACCACGGGCGCCCACGCCATCGCCCAGCCGGCGGCCGCCCGGTCCACCCGCCCCGCCCGCACGGGGAAGGCGGTGAACGTGCCCAGGGCCATCCGGGCCCCCGCGAGCGCGTCGGCCGCGGCCGGGCCCGTGGAGGGGGGACCGCCCTCCGTCGGCCCGCCCGTCAAGGCAGTTCCAGGACGCGGCCGGCCGTCACGAGGACCACGTCCTCGGACTCTGCTCCCACCCACTGGTTCAGCCGGCCGAGGTGGTCGCGGAAGAGCCGCCCGGAACGGGTCGCGGGCACCACCCCCGACCCCGCCTCGTTGGTGACGGCCACGACGTAGGCCCGGGTCCCGCGCCAGGCCTCCAGCAGGTCCCGGACCGCCGCCTCCACCCGCTCCTCGGCGTCGGGGGGCGGCGCCTCGTCCCACAGCCCCGCCCCGTCCATCACCCGGGTCAGCCAGGTGCCGAGGCAGTCGACCAGGACCGCTCCCTCCGCCCGCCGGAGCAGCGGGGCCAGGTCGGTGGTCTGCTCGGTCCGCCACCACCAGGGGCGGCGGCGCACGTGCCTGTCCACCCGGTCGGCCCACTCGGGGTCCTCGGACGGGTCCGGCTCCGGCCCGGTCGCCGCGTACAGCACCCTCGGCTCCGCGAGCAGGCGCAGCTCCGCCTCCGTCGACTTCCCCGAGCGGGCGCCGCCGGTGACCAGGGTCCGGTGCGGCCCCTGCGGGCGCGGCTCCGGCCACACGGACGGCGGGCACGACATGACCTGGCCGTCTCCGGGGGCCAGGGCGCCCCACAGCCGCGCGCGCCGGGCGAACTCCTGCGGCGAGGGGATCCGGTGGTCGCCGCCCACGGCCACGACGGCGGTGGTCACCCCGATCACCCCCGAGCGCCGCAGCTCGCCGATGACCTCCGGGCGCCGCGCGGCGTCCACGACGACCATGTCCACCTGCTGTTCGGGCCGTGCCGAGGAGTAGCCGGAGAGCCCCTCCGCCCGTGCTTCCACCGGGGGGCCGCCGGGCAGCGGGCCCGGGCCCGACCGGGCGTAGAGCAGCCTGCCGCCGTCGGCGGCCTCGACCAGGCAGCCGTCCGGCGTCGCGGACACGGTGTATCCCGGGGGCACGGGGCCGACCGCGCCCGCCTCGCGGACGCGGAAGCGGTCGTCGACGGTCACGCGCACGGGCAGGCGGCGTTCGGCCAGGGCCTTGTTGCAGGAGGAGCAGGTGCACTGCGGTGCGGGCCAGCCCGCGGGACCCGCCGTCCCCTGAAATCGGATACGCACCGGAAAAGTAAACAGCATGCCGGACCGCGCCTTGGTTAAGCTCGGCACAGGATCACGGTGACCACCACCGCGGCCTGCGTGACGAAGGGCGGTCGAACATGGCGTGGACCTGGCGGTACTTCGAGGCCGACGGCGCCGACCCTCTGGCGGAGGACCTGCCGTCCGAGTCGTTCACCTCGCGTGGCGACGCGGAGAGCTGGCTGGGGGAGAACTGGCAGGAGCTCGCCGAGGGGGGCGTCGGCCGCGTCGCCCTCCTGGAGGACGACCGGGAGGTCTACGCGATGGCCCTGGAGCCCGTCGAGTAGGGCCCCGGCGCCTGCCGCCCCCCGTGGGCGCGACGGGCGGAGCCCCGGAAGGCGGGCCCGGGACGTGGTCGTGCGGCGTACCCGTCCACAGCCCGGGCCCGGTCGCCGGGCGTCCCGGCGGCGCACATGACCGCCCGGGGCCCCGGCGCCGTCCGGGGAACGCCCGGGCCCGTGACCGGACGACAGCCCGGTCACGGGCCCGGGGCCGGACGACGGGCTAGATGCCGTGGACGTCCTCGGGGCTCTTCGTCAGCGCGGGGTCGCGCTGGACGCTGTCGCCGAGGACCTCGTCGATCCGCTCCAGCAGGTCCGCGTCGAGCCGGACCCCCGCGGCCTTCACGTTGCCCTCGACCTGCTCGGGGCGTGAGGCGCCGATGATCGCCGACGACACGTTCGGGTTCTGGAGGACCCAGGCCAGGGACAGCTGCGCCAGGGTCAGGCCCGCCTCGGCCGCCAGCGGCTCCAGCCGCTGGACCCGCTCCAGCAGGACCTGGTCGCCGACCTTGTCGGCGATGGCCTGCTTGATCTTGGGATCGGTCGCGCGCGAGCCCTCCGGCAGGTCCTGGCCCGGCTTGTACTTGCCGCTCAGGACGCCTCCCGCCAGGGGCGACCACACGATCTGGCCGATGCCCTCGCGCTCGCAGACCGGGACGACCTCGGACTCGACGACCCGCCACACCATGTTGTACTGCGGCTGGCTGGAGACGATCCGGTCGAAGCCCATCTCGTCGGCGATCCTCAGCGCCTGCTCGATCTCGTCCGCGCGCCACTCCGAGACGCCGATGTAGAGGACCTTGCCCTGGCGGACCAGGTCCTCGAACGCCCGCATCGTCTCCTCCAGGGGGGTGGAGTAGTCGAACCGGTGCGCCTGGTACAGGTCCAGGTAGTCGGTCCCGAGGCGGCGCAGGGAGTCCTCGGCGCCGCGGAGGACGTGCTTGCGGGAGAGGCCGCGGTCGTTCCTGCCGTCGCCCATGGGCCAGTAGACCTTGGAGAAGATCTCGAGGCCGTCCCGGCGCTCGCCCTTCAGCGCCCGGCCGAGGACCTCCTCGGCCTTGCCCCTGGCGTACACGTCCGCGGTGTCGAACGTGGTGATGCCCGCGTCCAGGGCCGCGCGGACACAGGCCGCGGCCGTGTCCTCCTCCACCTGGGAGCCGTGGGTGAGCCAGTTCCCGTAGGCGATCTCGCTGACCATGAGACCGCTGTTGCCTAGATGCCGAAAGTCCATGGGCAGCACTCTAGTGGGGGATCGTGCCGATTTGTCAGGAATGTAACGGCATGACTGGGACCGCTCCCGAGTCGGGGAGGAGTGAAGGGCCGGTGCGGACACCGGCCCTACTCACGTGGCGCGGGGGCGGGGAGGCGCGGGGAGTCAGCGCGCGCCGCGGGGCGTCGGGTCCTCGCCGACCTTGATCCGCGGCTTGGGCAGGCGCAGGCGGCGGAACTGCAGCTGGCGCATGGCCGCGTACATCCCGATGCCCCGGATGGCGGTGTCGTCGGGGAAGTACTCCAGGGCGCGCTTCTTGACGGCGCGGCCCACCAGGACGCCCTCGGCGATGATCGTCACCATCATCAGCGGCCAGGCCACGTAGGCCACGCCGACCTGGAAGAGCGGGTTGTTGATGAACAGCAGGGCGATGATGACGATCGAGAACGGCAGGAAGAACTCGCTGGCGCTGCGGCGCGAGTCGATGTAGTCGCGGGCGAACGCGCGGGCCTCGCCCAGGTCCTGCTGGCGGTAGTAGCGGGCCTCGTCCTTGGGCACGCCCTTGAGGCCGCCGGAACTCCGGACGGTCTGGCCGCGTTGACGGTCGAGACGGTCCCGGTAGGCGCGGTAGGCCTCCTTACGGCTCTCGGGGGCCTTCACCGGCTTGCGGGGGATCGTCTCGGATTCCCTGCGCTTTGGGGTGGGGACACCCTTCTTGGGGGTGTATCCCTTAGGTTGGGTGGCCTCAGTGGCCTCGGGGCTGGCGGATTCGGAAGAGTGCGAATCCGTGGCTGCGGAAGCGGAGCGACGTCGGAACACACCCACAGGGTAGCCGGTCATAGCTTTATGGCGACCGCGGGCCAGACCGCGTAGGGTTGGGCAAAGCGCCCGCTGGGAACAGCCGATGTACGCACCGAGAAGGGGACGGCCACGCCGATGAGCGTGTTTCAGCGACTTTCGATGATCTTCAAATCCAAGGCCAACAAGGCCTTGGACTCGGTCGAGGACCCCAGGGAAACCCTCGACTACTCGTACCAGAAACAGCTCGAACTCCTGCAGAAGGTCCGTCGCGGGGTGGCGGACGTCGCGACCTCCCGCAAGCGGGTCGAGCTCCAGATCCAGCAGCTGGAGCAGCAGTCCGGCAAGCTGGAGAACCAGGGCCGGGCGGCCCTGACCCAGGGCCGCGAGGACCTCGCCCGCGAGGCCCTCACCCGCCGCTCCGGCCTGGCCACGCAGATCGAGGGCCTGCGCGAGCAGCACGCCAACCTCCAGGGCGAGGAGCAGAAGCTCACGCTGGCGGCCCAGCGCCTCCAGGCCAAGGTGGACGCCTTCCGCACGCGCAAGGAGACCATCAAGGCGACGTACACCGCCGCCCAGGCCCAGACGCAGATCAGCGAGGCCTTCTCCGGCATCTCCGAGGAGATGGGCGACGTCGGCATGGCGGTCCAGCGTGCCGAGGACAAGACCGCCGAGATGCAGGCCCGCGCCGGCGCCGTCGACGAACTGCTCGCCTCCGGCGCGCTCGACGACGTCACCGGCACCGCCAAGGACGACATCCAGAGCGAGCTCGACCGGATGGCCAGCACCACCGGCGTCGAGGCCGAGCTGGAGCGCATGAAGATGGAGCTCGGCGGCGGCAGCTCCACCCCTCAGATCGAGGGCGGGAACGGCGCCGGCAGCACCGGGAACCGGGAGGGCTCGTGATCGTCCGCATCATGGGTGAGGGCCAGGTCGACCTGACCGAGGCCGACCTGCAACTGCTCAACTCCTTCGACTCCGCGCTGGAGTCGGCGATCGAGTCGGGTGACGAGGAGACGTTCCGCCGGGCCCTGCACGACCTTCTCGCGAAGGTCCGGGAGGACGGCAGGCCGCTGCCCCCCGACGCCCTGGAGCCGTCCGAGTTCATCCTTCCGCACGCCGACGCCAGCATGGAAGAGGTGCGGCAGATGCTCCAGGACGACGGGCTCATCCCCGGCTAGGACCGGTCCTCTCCGTCCGCGCACACCGCATCCGTCCAGGTGTGCGCCGGACAGGGGCAGCGGGATCCGACAGGCCCGGCCACGGCCGGTCGGAACCGCGCTCGGTGCCTGCGCGCGCGTGTTTTCGCCGAGGCCGCCGTGACACCGTCACGGCGGCCTCGGCGTGTGCGGGGGCCGGTGTGCCACGGAACACCCCGCGCCCGGCCGCCCCGGTGGAACCCGGCGCCCCCGCGTCCCCGTTGACCGGAGAGGGGGACGCACCGTGGGGGACACGCTGTACACCGCTTTGACCCCTTTCTCACCTGTGCGAACTACACTCCGAGACAGTCGGGGAGAGGAGTGCGGCATGGCTGGTTCCAAGTTCAGGCCGGACCGCGGGCTCACCACCCGGATGGTGACGACCATGGGCCTCCTGGCCCTGGTGTACGCGGCCTTCGTGGTCGGACTGGTCCTGGTGGGGCTCAACGTGTGGCTCGTGGTCCTCCTCGTCGCCGGGTTCGCGCTCTTCAGCTACTTCGCCTCCGACAAGATCGCCATGTTCTCCATGGGGGCCAAGGAGGTCACGCCCCAGCAGGCGCCCGAGCTGCACGCCGTGGTCGACCGGCTGTGCGCCATGGCCGACATGGCCAAGCCCAGGGTCGGGGTCGCCGACACCGACGTCCCCAACGCCTTCGCCACCGGCCACAACGAGAAGAGCGCGGTCATCTGCGTGACGACCGGCCTCATGCGCCGCCTGGAGGGTCCCGAGCTGGAGGCGGTCGTCGCCCACGAGCTGTCCCACATCGCCCACCGCGACGTCATGGTCATGACCGTCGCCGGGTTCCTCGGCATCGTCGCGGGCTTCCTCACCCAGGCGGGCCTGCGCTTCGCCATGTTCGCCGGAGCGAGCCGCGGCAACAACAACGGGCCGGCGCCCGCGGTGGTCGCCCTCCTGGTCGTCCTGGTCAGCGCCGTCGCCTGGGCGCTCAGCTTCCTGCTCACCCGGGCGCTGTCCCGGTACCGGGAGCTCTCGGCCGACCGGGCCGCCGCCTACCTGACCGGGCGCCCCTCCGTGCTGGGGAGCGCCCTCACCAAGATCACCGGCGACATGGCGCGGATCCCGAGCCGCGACCTGCGCCAGGTGGAGCCGTTCAACGCGTTCTTCTTCGCCCCCGCCCTCTCCCGCAAGGGGTTCAGCTTCAGCCGGCTGGTCGCGACCCACCCCCCGGTCGACCAGCGCCTGTCCCAGCTCTCCGAGATCTCCCGGCAGCTCGGACAGGGCCGCTGAGCGGGGTCGCGGCGGGCGCCACCCGACCGACGAGGGAGCACACGATGAGTTTCTGGCGGGCCCTGCTGGGCCGCTCCAAGCCGACCGCACCCGACCTCGACGCCCTCTTCGGCCTGCCCTCGGCGGCCGTCACCCTGCGGGCCGCGGCCGGGTTCCGGCCCACCGGCACGGGGTCCGTCGCCTTCCGCGCCACCGAGGGCGCGGCCTTCGCCGACCTGGAACGCGACATCACCGCGCTGCTCGACGCCGGCGACGGGCCGCCGGTCGACCAGGTCACCGACGACTACGGCTACACGTGGCTGGTCGTCCGCTCGCACGACCCGGCGGGAGCGGAGGGGGAGGTCACCGACCCCGACATCACCGGCCTGGTCACCGACCTGCACGCCGTCAACTCCACCCTGGAGGCCAACGGGTACGGACCCTCGCTCCTGTGCTCCCTCGTCGGGTTCACGGACGGGACGCGCTCCCTGGGCCTCGTGTACCTGTACAAGCGCGGGACCTTCTACCCCTTCGCGCCCACCGGCGACGGCCGGCACAGGGACAACGCCCTCGAACTCCAGCTCGAGGCCGCCGTCGGCGACGACCTGCCCCTGGAGCGGGACCGCTCGCGCTGGTTCCCGGTCTACGGCGCGCCGGGACTGTGACCCGGGACGCCATCTCCCGGCGGCACGGACCGCGCCGGGAGATGGCGTCCCGGGGCCGGACAAATTACCCTGGGAGGACGAGCACACCCGTGCTTCGCCGGAACCTCCCCCACGCCAGGGGGCACTGGGGAACGGTGGCAGGGAGAACACAGCGGCGGCACGGCGGAATGCCGGACCGGCCCCGGGCGTTGGGACCCGTTGAAGAGGACAGGACCCGCCGCGGCGGGCCGGTCCCCCAAGCGACCAGGGGTCGCCAGGCAGCCGCAACCCCTTTTCAGAGGAGCTTTACAACATGACGGTTCAGAGCGAGGTCACCGAGGGGATCAACCTCACCGACGAGGCGTCCGGCAAGGTCAGGGCGCTTCTGGAGCAGGAGGGCCGGGACGACCTCCGTCTCCGTGTGGCCGTCCAGCCCGGTGGTTGCTCGGGGCTGCGTTACCAGCTCTACTTCGACGAGCGCGACCTGGACGGGGACGTGGTCACCGACTTCGGCGGCGTCGAGGTCGTCACCGACCGGATGAGCTCCCCCTACCTCGTCGGCGCCACGATCGACTTCGTGGACACCATCGAGAAGCAGGGGTTCACGATCGACAACCCCAACGCCACGGGTTCCTGCGCCTGCGGCGACTCCTTCAACTAGGGGGTACGCCCCCGCCGCCGGCCGCGGCGGGCGGCGGGGCACAGGGGGAGGGCGGACATCCGCCCTCCCCCTCGTCGTTTCCGCAGCCCCGCGCGGGGAATCCCGATGACGGAACCCCGGCCGGGAGCGGCACTCGGTACCCTGGGTCGGTCCGAAACGGGCACGTCCTCGGCCTGCCCGCACCCGTCCGGTCGCCCCGACCGGACGCCTCCCACCCAAGGAGCCTTCGTCCCGTGCGTATCGCGGTTGCCGGATCCATCGCCACCGACCACCTCATGTCCTTCGAGGGCCGGTTCGCGGAACAGATCATCCCCGACCAGATCCAGCAGTTGTCACTCTCCTTCCTGATCGACGAGCTGGACGTCCGTCGCGGAGGCGTCGCGGCCAACATCTGCTTCGGCATGGGCGGCTTCGGCCTCGCCCCCGTCCTCGTCGGCGCGGCGGGGGCCGACTTCGAGGACTACCGCGCCTGGCTGGACCGCCACGGGGTGGACACGTCCGCCGTGTACATCTCCGAGCTGCGGCACACCGCCCGCTTCATCTGCACCACGGACCGCGACCAGAACCAGATCGCCTCGTTCTACGCGGGCGCCATGGCCGAGGCGCGCAACATCGAGCTCCAGGCGGTCGCGGAGCGGGTCGGCGGGCTCGACCTCGTCCTCATCGGCGCCGACGACCCGCTCGCCATGGTCCGCCACAGCGAGGAGTGCCGCACGCGCGGCATCCCCTTCGCGGCGGACCCCTCCCAGCAGCTGGCCCGGATGGAGGGCCCCGAGGTCCGCACCCTCATCGAGGGGGCGACCTTCCTGTTCGGCAACGAGTACGAGAAGGCCCTCGCGGAGCAGAAGACCGGCTGGTCCGACGCGGACGTCCTGAGCCGGGTCGGCACCCGCGTCACCACCCTCGGGGCCAAGGGCGCCCGCATCGACCGGGAGGGCGAGCCGGCCCTGCACGTCCCCGCGGCCTCGGTCGACAACCTCGTCGACCCCACCGGCATGGGGGACGCCTTCCGCGCGGGCTTCCTGGCCGCCCACTCCTGGGGCCTGTCCCTGGAGCGGGCCGCCCAGGTCGGCAACGCCACCGCCGTGCACTGCCTGGAGGCGGACGGTCCGCAGGAGTACACCATGACCGGCGCATCCCTGCTGGAGCGCGTGGAGAAGTCGTACGGCGCCGCGGCCGCCGCCGAGGTCCGGCCGTTCGTCTGACCGGGGGGTCCCGGGCGCCGTCCCCCGCCCGCGCGGGTCGGGGCGGTGCCCGGGAACCCGTAGAGTAGATAGTCGCGACCCGCACGACCCGATCCGATCCCGGACCGGGCCGCGCCCCGAACGGTCGGCCGTGCGCCCCAGGGCGCCCCGGCCGCCCGCACGGGGAGCCCCGTGCCCGCCGGTGCGCTGAAACGCGTACCGGTTACCTAGCCCAAGCCGTCCGCGCAGGGTCGCCGCGACGGTGGGGAACCCACCCCGGACCCCCGTGCCACGGCACGCGGTCGGGGCTCGGGCGCCGTGAGCGCCTCCCAGATCTAGGCAAGCCTTACCTGGGATTCCCTGATTCACCCTGAAAGGACATTGCATGCGCTACACCGGACCGAAGGTGCGGTTGTCCCGGCGCGCCGGCACCCCGCTGACCCGTAAGGCGGTCAGCTACTTCGAGAAGCGTCCGTACCCGCCCGGTGAGCACGGTCGCCGTGTCCGCCGCAACAGCAGCGACTTCGCCGTCCGTCAGGCGGAGAAGCAGAAGGTGCGCTGGTACTACGACCTGACCGAGAAGCAGCTGGTCAGGATCTACGAGAACGCGAAGAAGCGCTCCGGCCGCACCGGTGAGGAGATGCTCGCCGAGCTGGAGATGCGTCTGGCCACGGTCGTGCTGCGCGCCGGTCTGGCCGCGTCGATCTACGCCGCCCGCCAGTTCATCAACCACGGCCACGTCACCGTGGACGGCAAGAAGGTCGACATCCCGTCGTACCAGGTCAAGCCGGGCCAGATCATCGAGGTTCGGGAGAAGTCCCGCAACATGGTGCCGTTCGTCGAGGCCGCCGAGGGCGTCCACGCGGACGACAAGATCGCCGGCTTCCTCGCGGTGAGCCACAAGGACCTGCGCATCGCGGTCATCGACCGCCCCAAGCGCGAGCAGATCCCGGTGCCCTTCGACGAGCAGCTCGTCGTCGAGTTCTACGCCCGCTAGTCGCGAACCCCGCGCCCTGCGCGCGTCCCCAGGGACGCACCGGGGACCGGAGAGGCCGCGCGGACCCCGTCCGCGCGGCCTCGTCGTGTGCGGGCGCCCTCCCGCGCCGCTCCCGGGAAACGCCGGGCGGCGAATCGTTATCGCAACGGGATGGCGGGACGTGCGCCGGAGCCGGTTCAGTACATCCGGCGGATGTGAAACGCGCTACCCCGCCCCAGGGGCTCCTCCGCGAGGAACTCGTGCATCTTCATGCGGCACCACGCGGGGATGTCGGCCCGCGCGGCCGGGTCGTCCGCGGTGACCGCGATGACCGACCCGATGGGCACTTCTCCCAGTCTGGCGGCCAGCATGATGATCGGGACGGGGCACTTGCGGCCCACCGCCTCGACCGTGACCAGCGGGGCCTGCGGCGGATACCCGGGCACGGAACACCCCCTGCGCGTCGTCGTCCTGTCCCCACCATCTTGACCCGCCCGGCCCCGTAAGGCGAACCCGGTTAAGGGCGTCGTAAACCCAGCGATACGCTCGCCTTGGTCTTTCCTCGCGAAGCTTCCGGAACCGCCGCCCACGAGCGGCGGGGTCGCCCGCGGGGAGGAGGGCCCGGGGGGACGCCGGGCCGCGCTCCGTAGCCAGCCGGGAGGGTATCCTCCGCGGGCGAACGGGCCCGGCTCCACGTACCGCCGCGCGTTCCGCGCAGGGGCGTCTGGCAACACGCTGACCAGGTAAGCCCATGAACGGCACGCCGGGCGGTTCGCGATAATGTTTCCCCTTGACAAGCTTTGGACACTTAGGCCGCCCGTGGAGGATCCACGGGCTTCACCGCTGGGAAGGCAATCCGTGAGTCCGACCCGCCAAGAAAATCGGCGCCCCAATCCGCGCCGATGGGCACCACGCGGCGCCGCGCTCGCCGTGCTGGGGCTGGCCGCGACCGGCTGCGCGTCGAACGATCTCACTCGTTTGGGCATGCCGGAGCCGATCACCGACCAAGCCGAGCGTGTTCTCTCGCTCTGGCAGGGCTCCTGGGTGGCGGCTTTCGCGGTCGGCATTCTCGTGTGGGGGCTGATCATCTGGTCAGTCATCTTCCACCGCAAGCGCTCTGAGCAGTTGCCGCCGCAGGTGCGGTACAACATGCCCATCGAAGCGCTCTACACCGTCCTGCCGATCGTCGTCATCTCCGTGCTCTTCTTCTTCACCGCGCGGGACCAGGCGATCATCCTGGACACCGACGAGCCGGCCGACGTGAACATCGAGGTCGTGGCCTTCCAATGGGCCTGGCAGTTCAACTACCTCGACGACACCAAGGAGAACGGCGGCGAGGTGCTCTTCTCCGAGACGGGCATCCCCAACCCGGACGGCACCGCCGACCCCTCGACGCAGACCACCCTGGTGCTTCCCGAGGGCGCGACCGTCCACTTCGACCTCCACTCGCCCGACGTCATCCACTCGTTCTGGATCCCCGAGTTCGGCTTCAAGATGGACGTCGTCCCCGGACGGGACAACGCGTTCCAGGCGAGCCTCACCGAGGACAGCGCGGGCCGGTACATCGGCCGCTGCGCGGAGCTGTGCGGGGTCGACCACACCCGCATGCTCTTCAACGTCGAGGTCCTTCCCCAGGACGAGTACGACGCCTGGGCCGCCGAGCAGGAGCAGGCGGCCGTGACCGCCGAGAACGAGGCCGCCGAGGCCGTGGATTCCGAAGCGGACTCCGCCGACGGCTCGGGCGCCGAGGGATCGGATGCCGAGGGCACCGGTGCGGGCGCGGACGACGCCGAGGAGAACGAGTAATGACCACGACGGCAACACCGGCTCGCACCGACGGCAAGGCGCCGTCGAGCGCGGGCTCGATCATCGTCAACTGGCTGACGTCGACCGACCACAAGGTCATCGGGTACATGTACCTGATCACCTCGTTCGCGTTCTTCCTCTTCGGCGGTGTCCTGGCGCTCCTCATGCGCGCCGAGCTGTTCTCACCGGGCATGCAGGTCATGTCCAACGAGCAGTTCAACCAGCTGTTCACGATGCACGGCACGATCATGCTGCTGATGTTCGCGACCCCGCTCTTCGTCGGGTTCTCCAACATCCTCATGCCGCTGCAGATCGGCGCCCCCGACGTCGCCTTCCCCCGGATCAACCTGTTCGGGTACTACCTGTACCTGTTCGGCAGCCTCATCGCCGTGGGCGGGTTCCTCACCCCGGGCGGCGCGGCCAGCTTCGGCTGGTTCGCGTACACGCCGCTGTCCGACGCGGTCCGCTCGCCGGGCCTGGGCGGCGACCTGTGGATCCTGGGCCTGGCCGTCTCCGGTCTGGGCACCATCCTCGGCGCGGTCAACTTCATCACCACCGGCCTGTGCATGCGCGCGCCCGGCATGACGATGTTCCGCATGCCGATCTTCACCTGGAACACGCTGCTCACCAGCGTCCTGGTGCTCATCGCGTTCCCGGTCCTGACCGCCGCCCTGATCGCCCTGGGCGCCGACCGCATGATCGGCACACACGTCTTCAACGCCGAGCACGGCGGCGCCATCCTGTGGCAGCACCTGTTCTGGTTCTTCGGGCACCCCGAGGTGTACATCATCGCCCTGCCGTTCTTCGGCATCGCGACGGAGATCCTGCCGGTGTTCAGCCGCAAGCCGATCTTCGGCTACAAGAGCCTGGTGGCCGCCACCATCGCCATCGCGGGCCTGTCCGTCACCGTGTGGGCGCACCACATGTTCCCCACGGGCGCGGTCCTGCTGCCGTTCTTCTCCTTCATGACGTTCCTCATCGCGGTCCCGACCGGCGTGAAGTTCTTCAACTGGATCGGCACGATGTGGCGGGGGCAGCTGTCCTTCGAGACGCCGATGCTGTTCACGATCGGCTTCCTGGTCACCTTCCTCTTCGGCGGCCTGACCGGCGTGCTCCTGGCCTCCCCGCCGATCGACTTCCACGTCACCGACTCCTACTTCGTGGTGGCGCACTTCCACTACGTGGTCTTCGGCACCGTGGTGTTCGCGATGTTCGCGGGCTTCTACTTCTGGTGGCCCAAGTTCACCGGCAGGATGCTCAACGAGAAGCTGGGCAAGTTCCACTTCTGGCTGCTGTTCTTCGGCTTCCACGGCACGTTCCTGGTGCAGCACTGGCTCGGGGCCATGGGCTTCCCGCGCCGCTACGCCGACTACCTGCCCGGAGACGGCTTCACCGAGCTGAACCAGATCTCCTCGGTGTCGTCGTTCGTGCTGGGGGCCTCGACGCTCATCTTCTTCTGGAACATGTACATCACCGCGAAGAGGGCGCCGCTGGTCACCGTGGACGACCCGTGGGGTTACGGCTGCTCGCTGGAGTGGGCCACCTCCTGCCCGCCGCCGCGGCACAACTTCACGTCGCTGCCGCGCATCCGCTCGGAGCGTCCCGCGTTCGACCTGAACCACCCGCACGCCGCGGTTCCGGCGGGCACGGACCCCGAGAGGAACTAGGGATCTCGCCATGAAGACGCAGGCCTATCTGTTCATGGGCATCTCGACCTTCTTCGGTCTTGCTGCCGCCCTGTACGTGTACTGGTCCTACCAGGACACCGGCGCCATCGAGTGGACGGGCACCACCGCACTGGTGGTCTCCATCGGCTTCGGCTGGATGATCGGCTTCTGGCTCTGGCAGGCGGCCCGCCGCAGCGAGCGCTTCCACGGGCTCCCCGCGGAGGAGCGGCTGGACGGCGAGATCGCCGAGAACGCCGGGGAGTACGGGTTCTTCAGCCCGCACAGCTGGTGGCCGATGTTCGTCGCGCTGGCCGTCGCGTTCACCGCGGTGGGCGTGGCCATCGGCTGGTGGATGGTGATCACGGGCGCCTTCGCGATCATCCTCACCTCGATCGGCTGGATCTTCGAGTACTACCGCAAGGAGTTCCAGCACTAGGACGCGCCGCCCCGAGCATCGGGCACATACCGTGCCCAAATGCGCACTCCGGGTAGTATGCGACTGTCACCACCCCGGTGGCCGGAAGGCCTCGCACCGCGAGGCCGACCGGCCGCCGGGGTCGTGTTTTCGGTGACCCTGCCGTGACGCGGGGCCTCGTGTCCGGTGCGCGGCGTGTCCGGGACCGGCGGCGTGCGAGGCGCCGTCCCGCGCACCGGGGCCACGTCGCAACCGACGCTGGAGGTCCTTGGCGTGAAGGGACGAGTCTTCCGACCGGCGGTCCGCCGCCTCGTGGCCGCGGTCGCCGCGGTCGTCCTCGTGGCGACGGCCTGCACCACCGCGGGCGGGGACCCGGGAGGTCCCGGCGGGGAGGACGCGCCCGGTCCCGGGATCACCGTCACCCCCGGGACGGGCGCCGCCCCCGTGGCGCCCAACACGCCGGTGCGCGTGGAGGCCTCCGGCGGGACCATCACGGACGTCCGCGTGGAGCAGGTCGCCGCGGACGCGCTCGCGGAGGCCGGCGGGGCGGGGGAGGCCGGGGTGGAGGGGCAGGAGTTCCCGGGAACCCTGAGCGGGGACGGCACCCGGTGGAAGAGCGACCGGAACCTCACCCCCGGCGCGTCGGTGAGCGTCTACGCCACGGCGGAGGACGCCGGCGGCGAGGAGACCGAGGTCGTCGCGGAGTTCCACACCGAGGGCGTCGACGGGGACTCACGCCTCGGGCTCGTCTCCAACCACCCGCAGAGCGGCCAGACCGTGGGCGTCGGCATGCCCGTCGTCGTCGGCTTCGACGTGCCGGTGGAGAACAAGGTCCAGGTGGAGAACTCCATCGAGGTGACCTCCGAACACCCGGTCGAGGGCGCGTGGAACTGGGTCGACGACGAGACGGCGGTGTTCCGGCCCCGGGAGTACTGGGAACCCCGTCAGAAGGTCTCCGTCGACCTGAGGCTGGCCGGGGTGGAGGCGTCCGAGGGCGTCTACGGGACGGAGGACGACCGTATCGACTTCGAGGTCGGCCGGGAGCTCGTCGCCACGATGCACGTCCCCGACCACGAGCTCGAGGTGGAGATCGACGGCGAGCTCGTGCGCACGATCCCGGTGAGCAACGGCAAGGGCCATGAGCGCTTCAACACCACCACCTCCGGCACGCACGTCACCATGGAGAAGTACGCCGAGCTCGTGATGGACTCCGCGACGGTCGGCATCCCCGAGGGCTCGCCCGGGCACTACCGGCTCGACGTGGACTGGGCCGTGCGCACCTCCGACAGCGGCGAGTTCACCCACGCGGCGCCGTGGAACGGCGGTATCGGCCACGCGAACACCTCCAACGGCTGCACCAACATGTCGGTGCGGGACGCCCGGTGGTTCCACGACCAGGCGCTGATGGGCGACATCCTGGAGACCACCGGCACCGGACGCGAACTGGAGTGGGACAACGGGTGGGGCTTCTGGCAGCGCTCCTGGAAGGAGTGGTTGAAGCACAGCGAGACCGGTGAGCCCCAGGTGACCGACGGCTCGGGCACCCCGGGCAGCGTGCACGGCGAGGGCCTGTAGCGGGCAGGGGGCACCGCCCGGTTCAGCCGCCCGCACGCCCCGGAGCCGTCAGCAGCGCCTCCAGGCGCTCGGCCGTGTGTTCCCAGGTCCACGTCCGGGCCACCCACTCCCGGCCGCGTGCGCCCATCTGGGCGGCGCGGTCGGGGTCCTTCAGGAGTCCGATGAGGGCCCGGGCCACGGGCCCGGGCCGGGAGCCGTCCACCACCCGGCCCGTCTCGCCCTCCAGGACGGCGTCGGGTGCGCCGCCGGAGTCGCCGGCCACCACCGGCAGCCCGGTGGCGGAGGCCTCCAGGTAGACCATCCCCAGCCCCTCCACGTCCAGGCCGCCCCGGCGGGTGCGGCAGGGCATGGCGAACACGTCGCCCGCGTCGTGGTGGGCGGGGAGCTCCGCGGCGGGGACGGGGCCGGTGAAGACCACCGAGTCCATCCCCGCCGCCGCGGAGCGCAGCCGGGGGCCGTAGGGGCCGTCGCCGACGACGAGCAGGGCCGCGTCGGGCACGTCCGCCAGGACGCGGGGCCAGGCGCGGATCAGGGTGTCCTGGCCCTTGCGGGGCACCAGGCGCGACACGCACACCACGACGGGGCGCCCGCCCAGGCCGTGGCGCGCGCGGACCTCCCCGCCCCCCGCCCCGGGGCGGAACCGCTCGACGTCCACCCCCGGGGCCAGGCGGCGCATCCGGTCGGCGGCGGCCGGGGACAGGGCCCGGGAGAGCCGCCTGCGGGTGTAGTCGCCCAGGTAGGTCACGGTGTCGGTGGTGTCTCCGATCCGGCGCAGAGCCGTGCTCGCGCCGGGGACCACCGACCAGCCGGTCTCGTGCCCGTGGGTGAGGGCCACCTGGCGGCGGACCCGGCCGCGCAGGCCGCCCGCGAGCAGGCCCAGGGGCGCGGCGGCCCCGTAGAGCACCGAGTCGCAGTCCTCCAGCGCGGCGATGGCGCGCGCCCGCGCGGCCACCCGGGGCGAGGGGAGCAGCACGCCCGCCGCGTCGCGGACGACGGGGAAGGGCTGGCGCAGGTCGAAGTGCGGGTCCGCGGCGGCGTCGCCGGGGGAGGGGGAGGAGCAGTAGACGACCACGGAGCCCTCGGGCCGGCGCAGGGCCAGCTCGTGGACGAAGGACTCGATGCCGCCGGAGCGCGGCGGGAAGTCGTTGGTGATGATCAGGGTGCGCGACACGGGAGCGAGTCTAGGGCGTCCCGCGCGGTCGCCCGGGGAGAACCCGGCGTTCGCGCCGAACCGGGGCCGGCGGGCGCCGGGCCGCCTCCCGCGGGGCGGTGGTGCGGGGGCCGTCCCGGGTGCGGCGGACCGGCCTGGGGTGATCTACGCCGTACAGGTGGCGGGATGCGTGGCGCCCGAGGCGGGAGGGACAGGGATCCGGTTCTGCGTGTTGCACGGTCGTGCACGGACGACACGGTGGCCGCGACCCCCTGGGAGCCAGGGTGTCGCGGCCACCGCCGGGCCCCGCCGCTCTGCCGCGGGGACCGGGACGCCTGCCGTCGCTACGGGCGCACGGCGGTCACGAATTCGGAGCGGTAGTAGTCGTTCAGGGTCACCGTGCCGATGGGCTTGGTCGAGGTGGACGCGTGCACCATCACGTTGTCGCCCGCGTACATGCCCACGTGCTCCGGGCCGCTGCCGCCCGGGTAGAAGAACAGCAGGTCGCCGGGCTGCTTGTTCTCCCAGGACACCCGCTGGCCCGCGTTCACCTGGGAGTAGGTGGTGCGCGGCAGGCTCACGCCCGCGGCGCCCCAGGCGGCCTGGGTCAGGCCGGAGCAGTCGTACCCGTTGGGGCCGGTGCCGCCCCAGACGTAGGGCATGCCGATCTTGGAGTAGGCGAAGTCCAGGGCGGTCCTGGCGTTGCCCGAGGCGGGGCCGGTGTAGCTGCCACCGCCACCGCCACCGCCGGTGCTGCCGCTGTCCCCTCCGCCGGACCCGCCGACGTTCTCGGTCGCCGCCTCCTGCTCCTCGGCGGTCAGCTGGGAGAGCAGTTCCTCCTGCTCCGCGATGGCCTCCTCGGCCTCCTCGGTGGCGTCCTCGGCCTCCTGGAGGGCTTGGGCCGCCTCCTCCTCGGTCTCGGCCGCGGAGGCCTCCAGGGTCTCCAGGTTGGCGAGCTCCTCGGCGTACCGCGCCAGCTGCCCGTCGTTCTGGCCGGCGAGGTAGGTCAGGTCCGCCTGGTGGGCCAGGGCGTTCTCGGGCCCGGTCGAGGTGACCAGCTCGTTGAAGGAGGTGAAGTCGGGGCTGGAGTAGGCGGCCCCGGCGAGCTTGCGCACGTCCAGGCCCAGCTCCTCCACGTTCTCCTCGGCGGCCTCGATCTCCGCCAGGACCTCCTCGAGCTTCTCCTCGGCGGCCTCGTGGGTCTCCTGGGCCTCGTTGTAGGTCGCGTTGAGCCCGATGAACTCCTCTTCGAGGCGCTCGATCTCCTCGCGGACCTCCTCGGAGGTCGGTTCGGCGTGCGCCACCGCGGCGGGCATGACGAGGGCCCCGAGGGTGAGGGCGGCGAGGACCGCTGTGCGGCGCCTGCGGCCGCCAGGGGATGCAGACACGTTGGGTTACACCTTTCTCCCCTTGTCCCGGGCCGTGCGGGGTTCAGCGGGAGCAAGGGACTGCGCCGGGTGGGGGTTCAAGGGCCGGGGAGCCGGCCCGAACGCTGTGGGGCCCGGTCGGGACACGGCTGTCACCACCTGGGGGCGGTGAAGAGGAGCAACCGCTGTCGGCGATGAACACTAGTGCATCGCGCGGGTTCACCTCAACCTTTTCGTGACGTTCCACCGTGGGGCGTCGGGTGTCCGGAAACCCCTTCCGTGTCCCTTACCCGGGCACGCTCCGCACATGGAGAGGCCGCCCCCGGCGAACCGGGGACGGCCTTTCCGTGCGCGTGGGGCGGGCCCTAGGGGCGGACGCCGAACTCGAACTGTCCGGCCCAGTACGCGGCCAGGTCCACGACCTCGATGTTGCGGCCGCTGCTCGGCGCGTGCACCATCTGGCCGTTGCCGGCGTAGAGGCCGTTGTGGTTCACACCGGAGAAGAACATGATGTCGCCGGGCTGGAGCGCGCTCATGTCGTTGATCCGGTGGCCGACCTCGGCCTGGGAGAAGGTGGTGCGGGGCAGGTCGACGCCGGCGTTGCGCCAGGACGCCTGGACCAGGCCGGAGCAGTCGTACCCGTTGGGACCGGTGCCGCCCCAGACGTAGGGCAGGCCGACCTTGGAGTAGGCGAAGTCCAGCGCCGCCCCGGCACTGCCGGACGCGCCGCCGGTGTACGACTGGCCGCCGCTGGAGTCGGCGCCGTCGGCGGAGCGGTCGGCGTCGGGGAACTGGGCGAGGATCTCCTGCTGCTCCTCGATCTTCGCCTCGACGTCGGTCTTGGCCTCGTCGGCCTCCTCCAGGGCGGCCTCGGACTCCTCCAGGGCCTCCTCCGCCTCGTCCTTGAGGCTGAACAGCCGTTCGGAGGACTCGCCGAACTCGTCCAGCTCGGCCTTCTGGGCCTCGGAGAGGTAGTTCAGGTCGGCGTTCTGCTCCAGCAGGGCCTCGGGGCCGTCGGAGGTCAGGATGGTGCTCGTGGAGTCCAGCTCACCGGACTGGTAGGTGGCGCTGGCCAGCTGCTGGACCTTGCCGCGCAGCTCCTCGTAGCGCTCCTCCTCGTCCCCGACCTGCTCCTCGAGCTCCTCGTACAGGGCCTCGGCGACCTCGTGGTCCTCCTTGGCCTGGTTGTAGGTCTCGACGGCGGCCGCGGCCTCTTCGTTGAGCTCCTCGATCCGGTCCTCGACCTCGTCCTGGGTCGGCTCCGCGTAGGCGGTGCCCGGGGCGATGAGGGTACTCGCGACGACAGCGCTGATACCGGTCGTGGCTGCGATGCGGCGGGCTGTACGCCGACCACCGGGGTTCTTCATGGCGGTCCGCTCCTTGAGGTTGGGAAGTCCGCATAGGGGTGCTGGAGGACAGTGTCCGCGCGGAGGCGGGGCGGGTGAGTGTGCGGGTCCCGACCGGAGGGCGCAGATCCTGCCTTCGCTCCGATGGAGCACTCACGTTCGGGAAGAACCTAGCGGACCGCTCTGCTCGTCTCAACCACATCTGTGGGCACAACCCCCGAATCATGGGGGAACCCACCGTTCCCGCGGGGACGTTACGCCTGGAAGGAGCGGTCGGGGGCGGTGTGGCCCGGAACGTGCGGGCTTCTGTCCGCTGTGCGCCTCGCCACGCCCCGGCGGCGGCCGGAGGGGAGGCGCCGCGCCCCCCGGCCGGGCCCTCGGAGGACCCGGCCGGGGGGAGCGGAGGGCGGTTCAGCCGTGCGCCTCCAGGCGGCGCAGGAAGATCGCCGAGGGCACCGCGCGCGCACCCGCGCGCCGGACCGCGGACACGATCTCCTTGTCGGAGGTCACCACGGCGATCGGGCGTCCGGGCGGCTCCGCGCGCACCAGCCGCACGATCAGCTCGTCGGCGGTCTCCCCGGGGGCGCTGAAGAGCAGGCGCACCCGCCGGGTGGGGGCCGCCACGGGGGGAGCGTCGATGTCGGCGCCGTCGAACACGCACGTGATCTCGGCCTTGGTCCGGCTGGCCAACCCCTCCAGCGAGGCCATCAGCCGTGTGCGCTGGTCGGCCAGGGGGAGGGTCCCGTACCCGGTCTTGGTCACGTTGTAGCCGTCCACCAGGAGGTGGACCCGGGGCACCGTCAACAGGTGCTCCAGCAGGCCCGGGTCGTCGTCGGGCAGGCCCCCCAGCGACACCCGCCGCTGCTGCTCGGCCTCGGCGACCAGGTCCGCGGGGCTGTCCAGGGCCGCGGGCAGCGCCAGCTCCCTGCGCAGCCCGTGCGCGGATTCGACCAGCACGTCCAGCAGCACCCGGAGCCGGGCCTCGTCCGCGTTGCGTCCGGCGCGCACCGCGCGGCGGGCGTTCTCCACCTGCGCCTCGGCCGAGGCCAGCCGCGACCGCAGCCGCCGGTTCTCCGACTCCAGGGCGTTCATCTGCGTGGCCGACTCCGACTCGCGGTCGGAGGTCTCGGCCAGGACCCGTGCGGCCTCCGCCGCGGCGCCCTTGGCCCGCTGCCGCTCCGTGTGCACCTTGCGGCGCAGCTCGGCGATCTCCGTGCGCTGCTCCTTGAGCTGGGAGCGCAGCCGCTCCGTCTCCGACTGGTGCTCGCTCCTGGCCTCGTCCAGCTGGCGGCGCACGGAGTCCAGCGCCTCGGCCGCCTCGTCCACCTCCCTGGCGCCGGCCAGCCGCTCCAGCTCCAGGTGGACGTCCTCGATGATCTCCGGCCAGCCCTTGGGCCGCAGCAGGTACGCGCAGGCCGCCACCGCCACGGGGTCCGCGGCAGGGGGCACCACGCCCGAGTGCAGGCCCTCGGCCAGCTCCGGCCACACCTGCCGCACCCGGGCCGCGACCATGTCGCGGAAGCCGCCGTCGGTCTCCAGCTGGGCGGCGATCTGCGGGCCGGCGAGCCTGGCACGGCGGCGCGGCTCGAACTTGGCGACCCTGCGCAGCAGCGGGGGGAGTTCGCTCGCGCGCATGCCGCCCAGCACGTCGGAACCGTACTCGACGACCCGGGCGCGCACCGGCTCGGGCAGGGGGCGGCGCAGCCGCTCCCCGTCGCTGTCGGCGCCGGGCGTCACGTCGACACTCTCGTCGCGCGGGCCGGTGCCGTCGGAGTCGCCGCCCGCCTCGGGGCGGGCGCTCATGCCTGACCCGTCGGGCTCTCCGCCGAGGAACCGGTGGCCGACCGGTCGGCGTCGGGGCGGGCGATGACCTCGACGCTGTCGGTGGCGCCGCACCAGCGGCACTTCACGCGCTCGACCGTCTCCGAGAGCACGGTCCGCTCCTCGACGCGGCCCTCACCGGCCAGGTCCAGGTGGAGGTAGTCCTGCGAACGGGTCGTCCTGGTCACGTCGAACCGCGTGAGGTTCCCGCATCCGGTGCACCGCCACCGCTCCTTGTCACCCGGCATAGCGATCCCCACGGTTCCTCCTCGTGTCGTGCTCGTCACGGGGCCGCGGACCTTCCGGCCCCGTCCCCCACATCTTTCCATGTCGGGCAGGTCAGACCGTATCCCGGCCGTTTTCGGTCGTCACCGCCGACTAGCCTGACCGCGTGGTTCGACAGTCCGCGGCGCCCGCCGGCGTCCAAACGAGCATCAGCGACCTCGGCACGCCCCTCGCCGCGGCGACGTTCGTCGTGCTGGACCTGGAGACCACCGGGACCAGCGCGTCCGCCGCCCGTGTCACGGAGGTCGGCGCGGTCAGGGTGCGCGGGGGAGAGGTCCTCGGCGAGTTCTCCACCCTGGTCGACCCCGGCGTGCCCGTCCCGGCCGCCATCACCCTGCTGACCGGGATCACCCAGTCCATGGTGGCGACCGCGCCCCCCATGGAGGAGGTCCTGCCCCGCGTCCTCGCGTTCCTCGACGAGGAGCCGGACACCGTCCTGGTTGCCCACAACGCCGCCTTCGACACCGGTTTCCTGAAGGCCGCGTGCGAGCGCCACGGGTCGGCCTGGCCCGGGTACCCGGTGGTGGACACCCTGCGCCTGGCCCGGGCGATCCTCCCCCGGAGCGAGACCCGCAACCACAGGCTCGCCACCCTCGCCGCGTTCTTCGGGGTTCCGGTCACCCCCAACCACCGCGCCCTGGACGACGCGCGTGCCACGGTCGGGGTCCTGCACGGGCTGATCGAGCGCCTCGGGCCGATGGGCGTGACCAGCGTGGAGGAGCTGCGCGCCGTCAGCAAGCCCGCCAGCCGGGCGCAGAAGGCCAGGCGGCACTTGGCAGAGGGCCTGCCGGAGGGCCCGGGGGTGTACGTGTTCACCGACGCGCGCGGGGCCGGCCTCTACGTGGGCAAGAGCAACAACCTGCGGCGGCGGGTCCGCTCCTACTTCACCGCGGCGGAGAGCCGCAGGCACATCCGCGAGATGGCCGCGCTGGTCGAAGGCGTCACCCCCATCGAGTGCGCCACCGAACTGGAGGCGTCCGTCCGCGAGCTGCGGATCATCGCCGAGCGCAAGCCCCCCTACAACCGGCGCTCCCGCAACCCCGAGCGCGCCTCGTGGGTCAAGCTCACCACCGACGCCTACCCGCGCCTGTCCGTGGTGCGGGCGGTCAAGGACGACGGGGCCCCCTACATCGGTCCCTACGCCTCGGCCAGGGACGCCGAGCAGGCCAAGGAGGCCCTGCTCCACACGTTCCCGCTGCGGCAGTGCACGCACACCTTCTCCGAGAGCAGGAGGATCGACCCGTGCGTCCTGGCCCAGCTGGGACGCTGCGGCGCCCCCTGCGACGGTACCGAGGCGCTCGAGGCCTACACCGTCCACGCCGACGCCGCGCTCGAGGCCATGACCGGGGACCCCGCCGCCGTCGTCGCGGCGCACACCTCGCGCATCGCCGAACTCGCCGGCGCCCTGCGCTACGAGGAGGCCGCCGCCCTCCGCGACCGCCTCGCCGCCTTCCTGCGCGGCGCCCGGCGGGCCCAGCGGCTGTCGGCCCTGGCCTCGGTGGCCCAGGTGGTCGCCTCCCGGCGCTCCGCCACGGGCTGGGAGACCTGCGTGGTCCGCCACGGGCGCCTCGCGGCCAGCGCGGTCCTGCGGCCGGGCACCGATCCGACCGCGTTCCTGGCCTCGCTCCTGGCGACCGCCGAGTACGTCCCTCCGGGGTACGGGCCGAGCCCCAGGGCCCTGCCCGCGGAGACCGAGCTCGTCCTGGACTGGCTGACCGACCCGGCGACGAGGCTCGTCGACATCGACGGGGTCTGGACATGCCCGTTGCGGAGCGCGGAGGCGCACACGGAGATGACACACTGGGCGCATGGCCGCGCTTCCGCTCAATGACGACTACCCCGTCCGCCGCGCCCCCGTCGTCGCGTACACGCTGATCGCGGTCAACGTCCTCGTCTACCTGCTGTCCCCCCAGGCCGCCACGGCCGTCTGGTACCCGGTCGACATGGTGGGCCGCTTCTGCGCCATCCAGGACTACTTCATGCGCTGGGGCGCGGTGCCCGCCGAGATCCTCGGACAGGTGGACCGGGTCCCGCACGCGGTGCCCGAGTGCGGGTCGGTGGACGGCAAGTCCGTGTGGTTCTCGGTGCTCAGCTCGATGTTCGTGCACGCCGGCGCCATGCACCTGCTGGGCAACATGGTCTACCTGTTCGTCTTCGGCCCCGTCGTGGAGGACCGCATCGGCCGCGTCCGCTTCCTGCTGCTGTACGCGGTCACCGGGGTGGCGGCGGCCTACGGCTTCTCCCTGGTGGAACCCGGGGGGGAGATGCCCATGGTGGGAGCCTCGGGCGCCATCTCCGGCGTGCTCGGCGCCTACCTCGTCGTGCAGTTCCGCAGCCGGGTCACCACACTGGTGTTCGTGGTGATCCCGATGCGCCTGCCGGGGTGGGCCCTGGTCGGAAGCTACTTCGTGCTTCAGTATCTTCTCTACGTCACCACATCGAACTCCCCCGGCGCCGGGAGCGGAGTCGCCTACGCGGCGCACGTGTACGGGTTCATCGCCGGGGTGATCGCGGGACTGGTGGTCTACCGGCTGCGATGGCGCTCCGGGACGCGGCTCTCCGACGTCTACTAGGGGCGCCCCGCGCGGCCGGGGCCGCCTTCCCGCGGCCAACCGCCCTGGAGGCACAGTGATCACCGCGATCGTCATGATCAAGGCCGACGTCAACCGCATCCCCGAGGTCGCCGAGGCGATCGCGGAGATCGACGGGGTGAGCGAGGTCTACTCGGTCACCGGGGGCGTCGACCTCATCGCCATGGTGCGCGTGCGCCGGCACGAGGACCTGGCGGAGGTGATCCCGGGGCGGGTCAACAAGGTTCCCGGGGTGCTGTCCTCCGACACCCACATCTCCTTCCGCGCCTACTCCAAGCACGACCTGGAGTCCGCCTTCGCGATCGGCTGGTAGGGGCCGGTGGCATCTTCCTGGGACCCCTCGGCGCCCGGTGTGCTCCGGCTCCCCTCGGGGGCGCTGGTCCGCGGCCGGGGCCTGCGCCGCCCGCTCCCGGAGGGCCCCGCACCCTCCTTCGCCGTGTACCTGCTCGGGCAGGAGCCGCCCCCCGTGCCCTGGGAGGCGCGCTGGGTGAGGTGGAGGGACTTCGGTCTGCCGTCCGACCCGGCCGGCCTGCGCGGCGCCCTGCGGGAGGCGCTGGAGCGGGCCGGGGCCGACAGGGTCGAGGTCGCCTGCTCGGGCGGACGGGGGCGGACCGGCACCGCGCTGGCCTGCCTCGCCGTCATGGACGGGGTGCCCGCCGGGGAGGCGGTGGCCTACGTTCGGGAGCACTACTCGCCGCGCGCGGTGGAGACCCCGTGGCAGCGGCGCTTCGCGCGCCGCTTCGGGTGAGCGGCGGGCCCGCGGCCGGAGGCGGGGGCGGGCGCCGGGGACCCCGGCCACCCGCCCCCGCGGCAGGGCGGGGCACGGGGCCCGGCCGCCGCGTCCTCAGGCCGCCTTGGCGTGGCTCTGGCTGATCTCCACCCAGTTCTCCAGGGTGCGCTCGGCCGCTCCGGAGTCGACGGCGGCGGCCGCCCGCGCGTACCCGGCGCCCACGGCGTCCAGCAGCGGCCCCTCCACGCCGTCCACGGCGGCCAGCGCGGCGCCCGCGTTGAGCAGCACCGCGTCGCGCACCGGCCCGGGGCGCCCCGCGACGAGGTCGCGCACCGCCTGGGCGTTGAACTCCACGTCCCCGCCGCGCAGGTCCTCGGCCCCGGACCGGGCGATGCCCAGGTCGGCCGGGTCCAGGGTCTCCCTGCGGGCCGAGCCGTCGCCCACCACCCACACCGTGGACGTGGTCGTCGTGGTCAGCTCGTCCAGGCCGTCGTCGCCCCGGAACACCAGCGCGGAGGAGCCGCGGCGCGCGAACACGCCGGCGATGACCTCGCACATGCGCTCGTCGAAGACGCCGATCGCCGAGGCCGTCGGCTGCGCGGGGTTGGTCAGCGGCCCCAGGAAGTTGAACACCGTCGGCACGGCCAGCTCGCGGCGCGGCTTGGCAGCGAAGCGCAGGGACGGGTGGAACAGGGGCGCGAAGCAGAAGGTGATGCCCGCCTCCTCGGCCACCCGCGCGGTCAGCGCCGGGGGCAGGTCCAGGACCACCCCGAGCCGCTCCAGCACGTCGGCGGTGCCGCAGGAGGAGGACGCGGCCCGGTTGCCGTGCTTGACCACGCGCGCGCCCGCCGCGGAGGCCACGATCGCCGCCATCGTGGAGACGTTCACGGTGTGCGCCCGGTCGCCGCCGGTGCCGACGATGTCCAGGGTCGGCCCGGGCACGCTCACGCGCACGGCGTTGTCGAGCATGCCCTGGGCCAGGCCGGTCACCTCGGACACGCTCTCGCCCTTGGCGCGCAGCGCGATGGCGAACCCGGCGATCTGGGCGTCGGTCGCCGACCCCGACATGATCTCGTTCATCGCCCAGACGGTGTCGGCGCTGCTGAGGGTGACACCGCCGAGCAGGGCGGTGATGAGGTTCGACCAGGTCCGCTCGGTGACGGCGGACGGTTCGGAGGCGGGGGCGGGCGAGGCAGGGGCGTTCATTCTGGTGACTCCACGGTGAGGAACGGGCGTAGGGACCCGGGGAGGCGGCGCACGGCGAAGGGGTTCCGCGTGCGCGGCGCCGGGGCGGCGGCCCGCCTCCGCGCGGCGGCCCTCACGGGCGCCGGCGGACGAGCGGGCGGGCCGCCCTCAGGCCCCCGGGGACGGGGACGGGGCTCGGCCGCGCCATCGCCCGATGTCGGCGCCGTGGTTGAGGGACCCGCCCACCACGAGGCGGCGGCGCATGTCCCGCTCGCCGCTGTCGTCCACCACGCGTCCGCCTCCCACCCGGATCACCCGCTGAGGGCCGCGACCCGCCGGCGCATCAGCTCGGCCAGCGACTCGGCGAGCGCGACGGGGTCGATCGGGTGGCTGACGACCTGCTCGGCCTGCGACCAGGTCGCGAGCCAGCCGTCGTCGCGGCGGCCCACCAGGAGCAGGACCGGCGGGCAGCGGTAGATCTCGTCCTTGATCTGGCGGCACAGGCCCATCCCGCCGACGGGGGAGGCCTCGCCGTCGAGGACGGCCACGTCGATCGCCGCGGCCGGGTCGGTGTCCTCCAGTTTGCGCAGGACGACGGGCGCGGTCGCGCACTCGACGAACTCCACCCGGGGGACGTCCGCCGCAGGGCGGCGGCCGATCGCCAGCCGGACCTGCTCACGGGTGTCGGCGTTGTCGCTGTAGACCAGCACGCGCATCCTGGCACCCGTGTCCGTACCGCTGACCACCATCGCGCAACCGTCCCATCGCGTCTGTCCGCGGCCGCCGCCGTGGGGGGTGCGGCCGAGGCGTTCGTTGGCTGTATGCCTATGACTGTATTGCCTCGTGGCCCCGCTGCCCAGGAGAACCGGCGGGTCCTTCGGGCGGCTGAGACCTTCGACACCACAGGATGCCAGTACCTCGGAGGGGTTCGCCCACCCGCCCCGGGCGCGGCGTTGTCCAACAGTGATCGTTTCGATACCTGGGCGTTGGCCGTGGTGGGTTGGAGTGGCGGGAGGAGGGGTACGAATCGCCTCAGCCGCCCAGGATCGCGCTTTTCGGCCCCCGAGGGCGCGGCGGATGCGGACCCGCGGTGCCCGAGCCGCTACAGTAACGCCCGAGTCACGGGGTGAGGGCCGTGGCGGCGGTCCGAGGCAGGCCATATCGGGACTGAACCGCCTCCTTACGGGGGGTCGAGTACGGACCTCCGCGAGATGCCGTAATAATGCTCCCGTGGCGACAGCAACCGCGAACCCAAAAACAGCACCGACACCAGCACATGGTGCGGCAAAGCGTCCTGACCTGGTGAGCGTTGGCACCATCGTGTGGTTGGCCAATGAGCTCATGTTCTTCGCTGCGCTGTTCGCGATGTACTTCACCATCCGATCGGTGACCAATGGAAACCCCGACCTCGGGGCATGGCCGGCGACCCACCTGAACGTTCCGTGGGCGACGACCATCACCGTGGTCCTCGTGGCTTCGAGCTTCACCGCGCAGGCCGGCGTCTGGGCCGCAGAGCGCGGCGACGTCAAGAAGCTGCGCATGTGGTTCTTCGTGACGTTCTTCATGGGACTGTTCTTCATCCTGGGACAGGCCTACGAGTACTACGAGCTCATCGTCCACGAGGGCCTGACTCTTCAGTCGAACGCCTACGGGTCGATGTTCTACCTGACCACGGGCTTCCACGGACTCCATGTCATCGGTGGGCTGATCGCGTTCCTCATCATGCTGGGACGCACGTACGCCGCGAAGCGCTTCACCCACCAGCAGGCAACCAGCGCGATCGTCGTGTCCTACTACTGGCACTTCGTCGACGTCGTCTGGGTCGCTTTGTTCTTCACCATCTACTTCATCCAGTAACCCGAAACGGGGAAACCGTGAAATGGATTACCGCGCGGCGACGGCATCCCCTTGCGGGGTATGTCGTCGTCATCCTCGCGCTAGCCCTGTTCGGGGTGGGGTATGCCGCCTTGGCACCCACCGCGGACCAGGCCCAGGCGCAGACCCTCGCCGCTGACGTCCCGTCACCGGATGACGTGGACATCGCCGAGGGCAAGACCGTCTTCGACCAGACGTGCGCGAGCTGCCACAACTACGACGGGAGCGGCAGCTACGACGCCGAGGGGAACGTGACCAACGGTCCCGACCTCCGCGACGTCGGCCCCGCGGCCATCGACTTCCAGGTCAGCACCGGGCGCATGCCGTCCATGGACCCGAGCAGCCAGATGCCGCGCAAGCCCATGGCCATGTCCGAACAGGACCTGGCCAACCTGATCGCGTACTACAACGCGGAGATCAGGAACGGCGAGAGCGGCGCCGAGGTGCCCTACGAGGTCCCGGACTCCGAGCCCAACCGCGCGGACTTCGAGGACGAGACGGCGTACGAGGCGGCCGTCGAGGAGTGGGAGTCCGAGTACGACTCCTACATCGAGGGCGCCGAGGACACCGACATGGGCATGAAGCTCTACCTGACCAACTGTGCGCACTGCCACAGCTGGTCCGGTGGCGGCGGCGCCCTCACGGACGGCCGCTGGGCCCCCGAGATCCACGACGCCTCCCCGCGCGAGATCTACGAGGCCATGGTCAGCGGCCCCGGCGCCATGCCGATGTTCAGCGACGGCGCCATCACCCCCGAGGAGAAGCACGAGCTCATCTCCTACGTGAAGACCCTCCAGGCGGAGCCGAACGCCGGCGGCGTCTTCGACCTCCAACGGATCGGCCAGGTCGCCGAGGGCTTCATCGGGTGGGTCGTCGGCCTGGCCCTGATCGTCGCCTGCGCGATCTGGATCACCGCGAAGCAGCGTGCACATGACTGAGAACGACAACAACGACAACAACGAGGCCGGGGCCCACACGCCTGAGCGCGTGGTGGGGACCCCGACGGCCGCCGCGGAGGAACGCGTGGTGACCGGGTCCTCCGCCGGGGCGCCCGAGGAGCACGCCGGCCCCTACCGGGCGTCGGAGACCCACGCGCGCCCGGAGGAGGTCCAGCGCCGCGGCGAGAAGGCCGCGTCCGCCTGGTTCATCATCGCCTTCCTCGGCGGTATCGGCTTCCTCGTCTCCTACTTCCTGTTCCCGCCCAACGCGGCGGGCGAGCCCGCGATCGCCGACCCGCAGATCGGCCAGTACTCGAACATGCTGCTCGGTGGCACGCTCACCGTCGCCATGTTCGGTATCGGCGCGGGCATGACGGTCTGGGCGCGCCAGGTGATGCCCCACTACGAGGTGCACTCGCCCTACGACGACCTGGCGTCCGACGAGAAGGAGAAGGGCTCCTTCAGCGACTTCTTCATGAAGAGCGCCGACGAGAGCGGCTTCACCAAGCGCCCGCTCATGCGGCGCACGCTCATCCTCGCGATGGTCCCCCTGGGCCTGGCCCCGATCGTGCTGCTGCGCGACACCGGCCCGCTGCCCGGGGACAAGCTGAAGCACACCCCGTGGGAACCCGGGATGCGCATGTTCGTCGAGGGGACCCACCGCGAGATCCGCGCGGAGGACCTGGAGAACGACCCGTACGGGATGATCTCCGCCCTTCCCGCGATCGACGACGGGCACCACCCGCACGGCATGAGCCTCACCGACCAGGCGAAATCCGTGATCCTGTTGATCAAGATCCCGGAGAACGACTGGAAGGAGGGCATGACCGAGCCGATCGAGGGGACCGATGAGACGCGTCTGAACTGGACGCACAACGGGATCATCGCCTACTCCAAGATCTGCACCCACGTGGGCTGCCCCGCAGCCCTGTACGAGCGCACGACGCACCGCATCCTGTGCCCGTGCCACCAGTCAACGTTCGACGCTGCGGACGCCGCCAAGGTCGTCTTCGGACCGGCGCACCGCGCTCTGCCGCAGCTTCCCATCAGCGTCGACGATGAGGGCTACCTCATCGCGACCGGCGACTTCACGGAGCCGACCGGTCCGACGTTCTGGGATTATGCGAAGGACTAGTCGATGAGTAAGACCACGCAAGCACCCAAGGCGCTGCGCGGCGTCGGAAACTTCATCGACGACCGCTTCCACCTGGCCAAGACCGGTGAGAAGAACCTCCGCAAGGTCTTCCCTAACCACTGGTCCTTCATGCTGGGCGAGATCGCGCTGTACTCGTTCATCATCCTGCTCGTCACCGGCGTCTTCCTCACGCTCTGGTTCAAGCCGAGCATGCTGGAGGTCGTCTACGACGGCTCCTACGAGCGCCTCCAGGGCGTTCCCATGTCGGAGGCGTACGCCTCCACGCTGTTCATCGACTTCGATGTGCGTGGCGGCTTCCTCGTCCGGCAGATCCACCACTGGGCCGCCCTGATCTTCCTGGCGGCGATCGTGGTGCACATGCTCCGCGTGTTCTTCACCGGTGCGTTCCGCAAGCCGCGTGAGATCAACTGGCTGATCGGCATCGCGATCTTCGCGCTGTCGATCATCGAGGGCCTCTTCGGCTACTCCCTGCCGGACGACCTGCCCTCGGGCATGGGCGTGCGGATCCTCCAGGGCGTGATCCTGGCGCTGCCGCTGGTGGGCACGTACGTGTCGATGTTCCTCTTCGGCGGGGAGTTCCCCGGCGAGGACATCATCACCCGGCTGTACATGCTGCACGTGCTGGCGATCCCGGCGGTGCTCCTGGCCCTGATCGTGGCGCACTTCATGATCCTGTGGCACCAGAAGCACACGCAGTACCCGGGAATCGGGCGCACGGAGAAGACAGTGGTGGGAACGCCCATGTTCCCCGCGTTCGCGGTCAAGGCCGGCGGGTTCTTCTTCTTCACGTTCGCCGTGATCGCGGGTCTGAGCGCGTTCGTGCAGATCAACCCGATCCACCTGTTCGGGCCCTTCACGCCGACGTCCATCACCTCCGGGCTCCAGCCCGACTGGTACATGGGCTTCCTGGAGGGGTCGCTGCGCATCTTCCCGAACACCTTCGACTTCAGCGTCTTCGGTTACGCGGTGCCGATCGCGGTGCTCGTCCCGGGGCTCGGGGTCATGGGCATGCTCTTCGTCCTGCCGGGCGCCTGGCCGTTCGTCGAGCAGTGGATCACCGGGGACAAGCGCGTCCACAACGTGGCCGACCGTCCGCGCAACGCGCCGGTCCGCACCGGGCTGGGCGTCGCGGGCATGACCGCCTACGGCGTGCTCTGGCTCGCCGGGTCCAACGACATCCTGTCGGAGACCTTCTCGATCGACCTGTACCTGACCACGTACATCTTCCGTGTGCTGGTCTTCGTGGGGCCGGTCGTGGCGTTCATCGTCACCAAGCGGATCTGCCTGGGCCTCCAGCGCAGGGACCGCGACACCCTGGAGCACGGCTACGAGAGCGGCACCATCCGGCAGCTCCCCAGCGGTGAGTTCATCGAGGTCCACAAGCGCAACTCCGAGGAGACCACCGAGGTGCTGGAGAGCAAGCCGCTCATCGGTTCCACGGCCCTCGCGGACGACGCGGACGTCGACGACAAGGGGGTGGAGAACCCCGAGTCCCGCAAGGGCATGGGCAAGCTCCGCCGCGCCCTGGCCCACTGGTACACCAAGGACAACGTGTCCATCGACGGTGTCGAGGCGCACAGCGGCCACCACCTCCACCACTCCGCACCGGAGGGTGAGAAGGAGTCCGCGCACTAGGACGCCTCCTGTTCGACGGACCCGGCCGCACCGCGCGGCCGGGTCCGTCGCGTTCTCGCCCTCCCACCGGCGGGGCGCGGCCGGGGCGGGGCGGCCCCCAGCGGCCCTGTGAGCCCCCGGGAGACGTCCGGGCGGCCTCCCCTCCGGAAGGGCGGGCCGGTGGTGCCCTGGCCCGGGGGAGGCGCACACGGAGAAGGGGGCCGACCGCCTCCCGGCGGCCGGCCCCCTTCCGGAGCCCTGGGGATCAGGCGCCGTAGATGTCGTCGATCTCCTTGCTCCACTGCTTGCTGACCACGTGCCGCTTGACCTTCAGGGAGGCGGTCATCTGGCCGCTCTCCTCGGTGAAGTCGCTGGGCAGGATCTTGAACTTCTTGATGCCCTCGGCCTTGGACACCGCGTTGTTGGCGTTGTCCACGGCCTCCTGGACGGCGGCGTTGAGGTCCGGGTCCCCGGTCAGGTCCGCGATCTCGCCGGTCTTGCCGTTCGCCTCCTTCCACTGCGCGAACGACTCCGGGTCGATCGTGATCAGCGCGGCGATGAACTTGCGGTTGTCGCCGACCACCATGCACTGGCTGACCAGGGCGTTGGCGCGGATGCGGTCCTCCAGGACGGCAGGGGCGACGTTCTTGCCGCCCGCCGTCACGATGATCTCCTTCTTGCGCCCGGTGACGCTCAGGAAGCCGTCGTCGTCGAGGGTGCCGAGGTCGCCCGTGCGGTAGAAGCCGTCCTCGGTGAAGGCCTCCTTCGTGGCCTTCTCGTTCTGCCAGTAGCCGACCATGATGTGGTCGCCCTTGAGGAGGATCTCGCCGTCGTCGGCGATCTTCACGGTGGTGCCGGGCAGGGGCTGGCCCACGGTGCCGATCTTGTTGAACTCGGGGCTGTTGACCGAGGTCGGCGCGGTCGTCTCGGTGAGGCCGTAGCCCTCGATGATGGTGAAGCCGATGCCGCGGAAGAAGTGGCCGAGGCGGGCGCCCAGGGCCGAGCCGCCGGAGACGGCGTAGTCGGCGTTGCCGCCGAGCGCGGCGAGCAGCTTGCCGTAGACCAGCTTGCCGAACAGCTTGTGCTTGAGCTTCAGCCCGAGCGGGATCTGCCCGGTGGGGAGCGCCTTGCTGTAGGCGATGGCGGTCTCGGCGGCGGCGTTGAAGATCTTGCCCTTGCCCTCGGCCGTCGCCTTCTGCTCGGCCTTGGTGTAGACCTTCTCGAACACGCGGGGGACCGCGAGGAGGAAGGTCGGCCGGAAGACGGAGAACTGCTCGATCAGCTCCGGACCGGTGGACGGGAAGTGGCCGAGGGTCGCCTTGCCCTCGACGACCATCACCTGGACGAAGCGGGCGAAGACGTGGGCCAGGGGCAGGAAGAGGAGGGTGGAGGGGTTCTCCTTCCCGCGCAGCACCTGCTTGGCGGGGCCCGCGAGGGCGTTGTGGGCGATGAAGAGGAAGTTGCGGTGCGTGAGCTCGCAGCCCTTCGGGCGGCCGGTGGTGCCCGAGGTGTAGATGAGGGTGGCGATGTCGTCGACCTTGACGGCGGTGCGTCGCTTCTCCAGCGCCTCGTCCGCGACCTCGGTCCCGCTGGAGCGCAGCTCCGCGAACTCGGGGCCGTCGAAGCGCCAGACGGGGCCGAGGGCGGGGGCCTTGGCGCGGATCGACTCGACGCGCTCCGCGTGGTCCCCGGTCTCCACGAAGGCGGCCTTGGCGGCTGAGTCGGAGAGGATCCACTCGATCTGCTCGGCGGAGGAGGTCTCGTAGATCGGGACGGTCACACCGCCGACGGACCAGATCGCGTAGTCGACGACGGTCCACTCGTAACGGGTACGCGACATCAGGGCGACGCGGTCCCCGTGCTCGACGCCCGCGGCGATCAAGGCCTTGGCGTACGCGGCGATGTCGCCGTGCAGCTCCGCGACGGTGACGTCGCGCCACTGGCCGGACTCCTGCCGGCGGGCGGCGACGGCAGAGGGCTCGCCGACCGCGCGCGCGTAGAGCGTGTCGGTCAGGCGCGCGTCGTCGGAGATCTCAGCCTTCGCGGGAGAGCTGTATTCGCGCACGTGGTGCTCCTGGACGTGTACGGGTTCTGGATAAGTGGGGACGTGACGACCGTAACAACAGAATGCTACTCATGAGTAGAACGTGTTGCCGTTCGGTATCCAACGGTGATCCGGAGCCGAGGTGTGGCAGGGAGTGAACGCGCTGTTCAGCGTGGTGTCCCCCTGTCGCCAGGCGTGTCGGGTCCGAGTCCCTGAAGTGTCGTGCGGTACGCGGGCCCGCCCGGTCCGACGGCGTGCGGCGCCCTCGGGGGAATCGGAAGTGCGCAGGTCAGGAGGGTGATTTCGCTGACTTCGCGTACGCACGCGAGACTATACGCCTGCCATGGTCTTTGTGCACATCACGTTAACTCTGTGTCATATGACTTGTATGAGGTGGTTCGTCGCGCTCGGAAGGCGGAAGCCCCACCGTCCGCGACAACGCCGGGGGAGCCCCGGCTCATCCCTGGCCCGTCCCTGAACCTGCCCTGAGAAAGCCCGCCGGGCGCACCGGGTCCGGTTACCGTGAAGCCAGGAACACGGCGCGAGGAGAGGAAGCGGACATGGCGGAGAACACCGGTCGCGACGGCGGTTCGGGTGCGGGAAGGGGGGACGCCCCGGACCTCATCGACGACGCGCTGAGGCTGGTCGACACCCTCCAGCGCAGACTCCTGGTGGCCGGGGTGAAGCGTGGGGTCGGCGCCGTCACCTCTGCGCCCCCGGCCAAGGGGGACGTGTGGGAGGAGGCGATCCGGCTGGAGAGCGAGGAGGAGCGGCCCCCGCTGGAGGAGGTCCTCGACATCGTGCGCAGGTCCGCCCCCGAGGTCGCCGGTCACCTGGGGCGCGCCGGGCTGGCCGCCTTCGACGCCCTCGGTCGCACCTGGGGCGTGGTCGAGCGCTCCCTGGAGCAGGGCCGCGCGGACGACGCGGGGCGTCGTGAGGCCGGGAAGGACCCCGCCGCCGAGCCGCCGGCCCCCTCCTCGTCCTCCCCGGCCCCGGTGCAGGACGGCGCGCCGGAGACCGCGGACGGGCAGGCCGGGGCGGGGGAGCGGGGTTAGTCCGGCGGCTTTCGCTCCCGGGGTGTCGGGGGTCGCGTCCGGCCTGGTTTAATCGAATGGTTTACACCATTTGAAAACCCTCTGCCATGAACCTTGAGACTTATGTCAGAGTTCGGGCGTAAGTGCGAAGGAGCAGCCCCCATGCTGACCATCGGCGTAGACATCGGCGGAACCAAGGTCGCCGCCGGGGTCGTCGACCGCGACGGGCAGATCCTCGACAAGGTCAAGTACCCCACCCCCGCCGCAGACCCGGAGGGCCTGGCCGACGTCGTCGCCAAGGCCGTCGCCGAGCTGTGCGGCAGGCAGGAGCCGGAGTCCGTCCGGGCCGTCGGCGTGGGCGTGGCCGGGTTCGTCGACGAGGACCGCGCGACCATCCAGGTGGCGGTCAACCTGGGGCTGCACGACGAACCCCTCAAGGAGCGCGTCCAGGAGCGCGTCGGCCTGCCGGTGGTCATCGAGAACGACGCCAACGCCGCGGCCTGGGCGGAGGCCCGGTTCGGCGCCGGTCGCGGCAGCGACCACATCGTCTGCGTCACCCTGGGCACCGGCATCGGCGGGGGCCTGGTCATGGGCGGGGCTCTGCACCGCGGCCGCTTCGGCGTGGCCGCCGAGGTCGGCCACTACCGGATGGTCCCGCACGGGCGCCGCTGCGCCTGCGGCAACCACGGGTGCTGGGAGCAGTACGCCAGCGGCCGGGCCCTGGTGGCGGAGGGGCAGGACCGCGCCCGCACCGACCCCCGGGCCGCCGAGCGCATGCTCAAGCTGGCCGACGGGGTCGTCGAGCAGGTGGAGGGGCACGTCATCACCCAGGCGGCCCTGGAGGGCGACCAGGCCGCGCTGGAGTGCTTCGGGATCGTCGGGGAGTGGGTCGGGCTGGGACTCGCGGACCTGGCCGCCATCCTGGACCCGGAGTGCTTCGTCCTGGGCGGCGGGGTCTCCGACGCCGGGTCGATCCTGCTGGACCCGGTCCGCGCCTCCTTCGCCCGGCACGTGTCGGGCCGGCCCGGCCGGCGCCTGGCCGAGGTGCGCCTGGCCGAACTGGGCGGGGAGGCCGGCATCGTCGGAGCCGGGGACCTCGCCCGCCACTGACCCGCCACGCCCCGGCCCCGGGACGCCGAGGCCGACGCACGTACGGAGCGGGTCCCCGTGCCGCCACGGGGACCCGCTCCGTACGTCGTGGGGAAGGACTACTCCTTCGCGTCGTCGCCGCCGCTGCCCCGCGCGGCCCGCTTCTCCTCCTTGCGGGCCCGGCGCTCCTCCTTGCGGCGCTCGCGCTCGGCGCGCCTGCGGTCCTTGTCGCCGGCGTGCTGCTCGCGCCGCGCCTCCTTGGCCTCGGCCTCCAGCTCCGCCTTGATCGACTGCGCGTAGCGGTCCACGTACTCCTGGCCGGACAGCTCCATCAGCGCGTACATGATCTCGTCGGTGACGGCCCGCAGCACGCGCGGATCCGTCTCCATGCCCTCGTAGCGGGAGAAGTCCAGCGGCTTGCCGAACTTGACCTTGGGACGCACGCCCAGCTTGGGGACGGTGCGGCCGGGAGGCATGATCTTCTCCAGGTTGATCATCGCCATCGGCACCACGGGGGCCTTGGACTCCAGGGCCAGCCGCGCCACGCCGGTACGGCCGCGGTACAGCTTGCCGTCCGGGGAGCGGGTGCCCTCCGGGTAGATGCCCAGCAGGTCGCCGCGCTTGAGCACCCGCAGGCCGGTGCGCAGCGCCGCCTCGCTCGCCTTGCCGCCGGACCGGTCGATCGGGATCTGGCCCACGCCGGTGAAGAACGCCCGGCTCAGCAGCCCCTTCACGCCCGTGCCGGTGAAGTACTCGGACTTGGCCAGGAAGGTGATCTTGCGCGGCAGCGGCAGCGGACCGAAGAAGTGGTCCGAGAAGGACAGGTGGTTGCTGACCATGATCGCCGGACCGCGCCGCGGCACGTTCTCCACGCCCTCCGCGCGCGGCTGCCACAGCACGGCCAGGATCGGCCCCAGGAACGCCTTGACCACCCAGTAGAACATCGCTCAGATCACCCCTGCACACGCGGGGAGGACTGGGCAGGGCCTGCCACGATTCACTGTCCCGCTCGACCGACATTGCCAGAAGGGCTCGCGCCCCGGGAGGACGTCGGAGCCGCCGCCTGACGTGCGCCATCCTCCCACCGTGCGGGGGCAACTGCCAAAGCGCCCCCAAACGGGCTCTCGGCCCGACCCAGTCGAGGATACTCAGTCGGCCCCCGCGGTGCGCTGTGCCCCTCTCGTCCCCGGAGGCCGGGGCGTTAGTGTGCACCCATGACAAACACTCCGCCGAGCGGCTAGCCTCACGGCTGGAGTCGGGGGCCGGGCCGCCCGGCGGCGCCCGGTCCACGGCCGACGCCGGCACCGCCGACACCGACGCGTACCGCACGATCCCCTGGAGCCGCTCCGTGAGACCGACCGACACCGTACCCCTCATCCCCGGGGCGGAGCCCTTCAGCCACCGCGGGTCGGAGGTCGGCGTACTGCTCTGTCACGGATTCACCGGGTCCCCGTACTCGATGCGCCCCTGGGGGGAGCACCTCGCCGCCGCGGGGTACAGCGTGGAGATCCCCCTCCTGCCCGGGCACGGCACGGTCTGGCAGGACATGAACCTCACCACCAGCGACGACTGGTTCGCCGAGGCCGAACGGGCCCTGCTGGACCTGGCCTCGCGCTGCGAGGAGGTGTACGTCATGGGGCTGTCCATGGGCGGGGCCCTCACCCTGCGCCTGGCCCAGGATCACCCGGACCTCGTGCGCGGGGCGGTGCTGGTCAACCCGTCCCTGGCCCTGGAGGACGCGAGGCTGCCGTTCATCGCGCCGGTCCGCCGCCTCGCCTCGCGGATCATGCCCTCCACGCCGGGGCTCTCCAGCGACGTCTCCAAGGACGACACGACCGAGGGCGGGTACGACAGGGTCCCCACCGCGGCCGCCGCGACACTCCCGAAGCTGTGGCGCGCAGTTCAGGAGGGCATGTCCGGTTTGCGGGCGCCGATTCTGGCCTATCGCAGTACCCAGGACCACGTCGTCGGACCGCGGAGTCTGCGTATCCTCGCTAGGAGAGCGGTCAACACCCGGCTGACGATCCACCTGCTGCACGACAGCTACCACGTGGCGACCCTCGACCATGACGCCGCCGCCATCTTCGACGGAAGCCTCGCCTTCGTGCGGGAGCACCGTAGAAGCGGGGAAGGAGCCGACCGATGACGCAACGTCGGGGTAACGGCCTGCTCGCCGACGCCTACGTGCCCCTCGTCCTGCTCGCGCCCTCGCACGCCGACACGATGCTGGAGGCGCTGCGACGCAGCGGGATCGCCGCCTACGCGGTGCCCCTGAACGAGGACGTCCTGGATCCGTCCGGAGGCGGGGCCGACGACCCGCCCACCGACCACCTCTACGTGGACGCCGAGGAGCGGGCCGCGGCGGAACGGGTCCTGGGCGCCGAGCTGCCCGACCTGGGCCACTCCGACCCGGACCTGCTCGCACCGCACGGGGACTCCAGGCCCGAGGCCGACGGCGCGGAGGGCGGGGCCGCCCCCGACGCCCAGGCCGACGGCCCCGCGGGCGGCGACCTGCTCGACGGGCCGCTCGGCGACCCCGACGCCGCGCAGGCCAGGTCCTCCGACGAGGACCACGTCTGGAACGACCTGGTGGCGCGCTTCTACGACGAGGACGCCTCCGACCGGCCCACCCGCACGGCCTGGCCGGACGCCGAGAACCTCGGGGCCTCCGACCGGCGCGAGGACGCCGGGCCCGGGGGAGGCGGCGCCCCCGACGGCGACCTGCTCGCCGGAGGCCCTCCCGACGCAGCCGGGGAGGACGACGAGAACGAGGACGCGCGGCGCCGGGCCGAGGCGGAGCTGGAGGGCCACTACGAGCCCCCGCCCCCGCCTCCCCTGCTCAAGGGCGACCGGGTCGGCATCGCCGCCTGGTTCGGACTGCTGGGCGGACCCGTGCTGGTGTTCGGCGCGGCGTTCGCCGGCATCTCCCTGCCGAACTGGATGATGTTCCTCGCCGTGGTGGCGTTCCTCGCCAGCTTCGTCGTGCTCATCCTGCGCATGACCGACTCGCGGCCGCCCGGGGACAACGGGCCGGACAACGGGGCGGTGGTCTGACCGCTGGGCTTCGACGTCCCCCTCTGGCGCGCGTTCGCCGTCTTCCGCGCCGCGACCCTGGTCTACTCCCTCGTCCTCCTGGTCCAGAACCACGGAGCCCTGACCAGGCCCTGGGTCGCGTGGACGGTCCTGGCGGCCATGGCCGTGTGGACCGTGGCCGCCACCTACGGCTACGCGCGCCCCGAGCTCCGCACCTGGCGCCTGCTCACCGCCGACCTGGCCGTCGCGTTCGCCTGCATGTTCGCGACGGCCGCCGCCGCCACGCCCTTCTACCTCACCCAGGCCCCGCCCCTGAGCGGCTACTGGTTCGCGGGGGCGGCGCTCTCCGCCGCCGTCATCTGGGGACGGCGCGGAGCCGGTGTCGTCGCCCTCCTCTACGGCTTCGCCGACCTCACGCTGCGCGTCGTCATGGACGCGAACATCACCGCCGCCACCGCACGGGGGGTCGTGCTCCTGCTGCTGGCGTCCCTGGTCGTCGGGTACATGGCCAAGGTCGCCGAACAGGCGGAGCGGCGCTTCGCCCAGGCGGTCTCCCTGGAGGCCCGCCTGCGTGAGCGGGAGCAGCTCGCCCGCTCGATCCACGACTCCGTGCTCCAGGTGCTCGCCCTCGTCAGCCGGCGCGGGGCCGAGGCCGGTGGCGAGGCCGCCGAGCTCGGCCGGATGGCGGGCGAGCAGGAGGTGCGGCTGCGCGCCCTTTTCGCGGACGGGCTCCCGGGCGGGGACCCGCCCGGCGGGTCGTCCGGGGCCGGCGCCCGGGACGGCGCCTCCGGCCGCGCCGCGGCCGTGCACGCCGACCCGCGGTCCGGGGGAGGGCCCCGGGGCGGCGGTCCGGGGGCGGGGTTCGACGGCGCCCCCGTGGACCTGCGCGAACAGGTCCGCAGGGCGGAGTCGTCCCGCGTCTCGGTGTCCGCGCCGGCCTCCCCCGTCCTCCTCCCCGCGCGCACGGCCGAGGAGCTGGCCGCCGCGGTCCTCGCGGCCCTGGACAACGTGGAGCGGCACTGCCCCGGCGGCACCCGTGCCTGGGTGCTGCTGGAGGACGAGCCCGGCGGGGTGACCGTGTCCGTGCGCGACGAGGGGCCGGGGATCGCGCCGGGCCGGCTGGAGGAGGCGCACGCGGACGGCCGCCTCGGCGTGGCCCAGTCCATCCGGGGGCGTGTGCGGGACCTGGGGGGAACCGTCGAGTACGTCTCGGTCCCGGGGCAGGGAACGGAGGTGGAGATGCGCGTCCCCCGGGGGAACCCGCCTCAGAGGGGAGGCCCGTGGCCCGGTTCCTCCTGGTAGGAGAACCGCTGCTCGCTCCACGGGTCGGCGCGGTTGTGGTAGCCGCGCTCCTCCCAGAACCCCCGCCGGTCGGCGGTCATGTACTCCACCGCGCGCAGCCACTTCACGCTCTTCCACCCGTAGAGGTGGGGGACCACGAGCCGCAGCGGGAAACCGTGCTCGGGGGCGAGGGGCTCCCCGTCGCGGTGGGTGGCCAGGAGGACCTGCTCGGACAGGAAGTCGTCCAGGCGCAGGTTGGCGCTGTACCCGTACTCCCCCCAGGCCATCACGTGCGTCACCTCCGGGGCCGGGGGAGCGACGGAGACCAGGTCGAGGGCGCGGACCCCGCCCCAGGGGACGCCGGGGACGCTGAACCGCATCACGCAGTGGAAGTCGCTCACCGAGTCGGTGCGGGGCAGCGTGCCGAACTCCTCCCACGTCCACCGGTAGGAGCCCAGGGTCTCCGTCGCGCCCATGACCCGGAAGTCCCACCTGTGCGGCCGGAAGACGGGGACGGGCCCGTAGTGCAGCGGTCTGTGCTCGTACCGTACGGCCTGGCCCGGCGGGATCCCGGGCCCCCCGGCGCGCCCGGCGCGGTCCTCCCCCGCACCGCCGTCCCCGTCCGCTCTCTCGGACAACACGTCCCCCTGCTCGTCCCGCTCCGGCCGCCCGGCCCTTGCACTACGCCCCCGCCGACGGGTCGGGCGTGTCCCCCGCCGGGACCTCCCCGTCCCGTCCGCCGCGGGGGAACGCGGCGCCCGGCCATCCTGCCAGGCGCCGACGAGAGCCAGGTCACTCGCCCCGTGCGTGCGGGCACGCCGCAACCGTGCGCTATAGTCACAGCCATGCAGCGAAACTTCTGGCGCTTTTATGGCTACCGGCCCGATACCCCGGTCGCCTGTAAAGCGCTGCGCTGACACAGACGACTTGAGCCCCGGGCCGGTAGAGCCCGGGGTTTTTTCGTGTCCCGGGCGCGAACCGGTCCCGCCACTCCCACCGACAAGCAGCTAGGGACGAACCACATGGTCATCGTGATGGCGCCGGACGCCACCCCCGACAACATCGACTCGCTCGTCGAACTGGTCACCTCCTCCGGAGGCGAGGCCTACGTGACCCGAGGGGTCAGCCGTACGATCATCGGCCTGGTCGGGGACGTCGAGCGGTTCCAGAACCTGGGCCTGGCCGCGAAGCCCGGTGTCAGCGACGTCCTGCGCATCTCCGCGCCGTACAAGCTGGTGAGCCGCGAGAACCACGACAGCCGCAGCGT
Source organism: Nocardiopsis sp. NPDC006198 (assembly GCF_040613895.1). Classification (NCBI taxonomy): domain Bacteria; kingdom Bacillati; phylum Actinomycetota; class Actinomycetes; order Streptosporangiales; family Nocardiopsidaceae; genus Nocardiopsis; species Nocardiopsis sp. NPDC006198. Next base: position 66,767 of record NZ_JBEXSY010000035.1, read on the forward strand.
CGTCAGCGTCCGGGGGGTGCCGATCGGCGGGGACAACGTCACCGTCATCGCCGGCCCGTGCGCCGTCGAGACCCCGGAGCAGACCCTCGAGGCCGCCAGGATGGCCCTCACCGCGGGCGCCTCCCTGCTGCGCGGCGGCGCGTACAAGCCGCGGACCTCGCCGTACGCCTTCCAGGGGCTGGGCGAGGCGGGGCTGAAGATCCTCGCCGACGTCCGCGAGGAGACCGGTCTGCCCGTCGTCACCGAGGTGGTGGACGCCGCCGACGTCGAGCTCGTCGCCTCCTACGCCGACATGCTCCAGATCGGCACCCGCAACATGCAGAACTTCGCCCTGCTCCAGGCGGCGGGCGACGCGGGCAAGCCCGTCATGCTCAAGCGGGGGATGAGCGCCACCATCGAGGAGTGGCTGATGGCGGCCGAGTACATCGCCCAGCGGGGCAACCTCGACATCGTCCTGTGCGAGCGCGGCATCCGCACCTTCGAGAAGGCCACCCGGAACACGCTCGACATCAGCGCGGTCCCGGTCGCCCAGAACCTGTCCCACCTGCCGGTCATCGTCGACCCGTCCCACTCGGGCGGCAAGCGCGAACTGGTGCTCCCGCTGTCCCGCGCGGCGGTCGCGGTCGGCGCCGACGGCGTCATCGTGGACGTGCACCCGCACCCGGAGACCGCCCTGTGCGACGGCCCGCAGGCCCTCCTGGAGGAGGACCTGGCACAGCTGCGCGACCTGGCCGGCACCCTCGCCGCCCTGAGCGGGCGCACCCTCACCCCGGCGCCCGGCCGCGAGCTGGCCGCCGCGTGCGTGGCCGGCGCGCTCACCCTGGACGAGGCGGCCCGGATCGTGGCGCTGCGCAGCCGTGCCCTGAC
>NZ_JBEXSY010000036.1:0-65939 GCF_040613895.1 Nocardiopsis sp. NPDC006198
CAGCAGCTCGGCGACGGTCCGCCAGCGCTCCAACTCCTTGGCGTCCGTGATGAAGCCAGGACCGGACCGGTCCGCGCCCCCGGGAGTGCGTGCGGGGCCGGGGGCGCCGGTCGGCGACGGCGCAGGGCCGGCTCCGCCGGTTCGTGTAACACTCCCGCGTCGGGGTGTGACGGGGACTTAACGAACCGGGCGTGACGAAGCGTGGTGCCTCGGCGATCGGTCCGTCTAAGGTGGAAGCGGATTCGCGCATACCGCCACAAGCGAGACGCGACCGGTCACGAACCGCCTGCGTACGCGCGCCGGGTCCGACAGGTCCGCGCGCGGTTCACCCCCTCTCCGCGCACGCGGGGATGGACACGGAGAAAGGTCAGCCTGCGATGACGCAGCACCCGTCCCCGATGCCCCCGGACGACGCCCCCCTGGTGCGCCTGTCCGTCGACCGCGCCATCGCCACGGTCACCCTCGACTCCCCCGGCAACCGCAACGCGCTCTCCGCGCGGCTGCGCTCCGAACTGTCCGCGGCCCTCGCCGAGGCGGTGGCCGACGACGGGGTGCGGGGGATCGTGCTCACCGGCACGGGCCCCGTGTTCTGCGCGGGGGCCGACCTGAAGGAGGTCGCGGCGGCGCTCCAGGGAGCCCCGACCGAGCCGGCCCCCGAACTCCCCGAGATCTTCGAGCAGGTCATGGGCGCCCCCAAACCGGTGATCGCCGTCCTCAACGGCGCCGCCCGCGCCGGGGGGATCGGGCTGGTGGCCGCCGCCGACATCGCGCTCGCCCCCAAGAGCGCCACCTTCGCCTTCACGGAGGTGCGGATCGGCGTGGTCCCCGCCGTCATCTCCGTGCCGGTGTCCGCGCGCATGCACTCGCGCCAGCTGAGCCGCTACTTCCTCACCGGCGAGCTGTTCGACGCCTCGGCCGCGGCCAAGGCGGGCCTGCTCACCCAGGCCGTCCCCGACCGCGACATGGCCCACGCCGTGGACGCGGTCCTCCAGGGGCTGAGGGGGGCGGCCCCGCGCGCGCTGTCCCGCACCAAGGAGCTCCTGGGGGAGCTCGGTTCGGGAGCGCTGGCCGCGCCCGAACGGCGCAAGGAGGCGTTCACGCGGATGGGCGAGCTGTCCGCCGAGTTCTTCTCCGGGGAGGACGCCGCCGAGGGGCGGGCGGCCTTCTTCGAGAAGCGCGCCCCCCGGTGGGCGCGGTAGCGGATGCCCGGGACGGGGGCGGACCCCGGCCGTGAGGCGGGGCGTCCGGACCGCCGGCCGTCCGGCATGCGCGGGCCGGGTGCGCCCGCTCCCCCCGGCAGGCCACAATGGTCGGGTGAGCTACTCCGGAGATACGAGGGTCGGCGGCCCCGCCGACCTGCGACGACTGACCAACCTGACGATCAGCAAACTCACCGTCGGCCCGATGGACAACAACGCCTACCTGCTGCGTTGCCACTCCACCGGTGAGGCGGTACTCATCGACGCCGCCGCGGAGCCGGACCGGATCCTGGACATGGTCGGCGAGGGCGGACTCGCGCGGGTGATCACCACCCACCGCCACCAGGACCACTGGACGGCCCTCGCGGAGGTGGTCGGCCAGACCGGGGCCCGGACGGTGGCCCATCCCGACGACGGGGAGGAGCTCCCGGTGTCGGTGGACGAGCCCGTCGTCCACGGGACCCGGGTCCCGGTCGGCGAGAGCTCCCTCACCGTCATCCACCTCCGCGGGCACACGCCCGGGTCGGTCGCCCTGCGCTACGACGACCCGGACGGCCGCACCCACCTCTTCACGGGCGACTCGCTCTTCCCGGGCGGCGTCGGCCGCACGTGGTCGGACGAGGACTTCCGCACCCTCTTCGGGGACGTGGAGGAGCGCGTGTTCGGAGCGCTCGCCGACGACACCTGGGTCTACCCCGGGCACGGCGCCGACACCACCCTGGGCGCCGAGCGGCCCCACCTCGGGGAGTGGCGCGAACGCGGCTGGTGAGGGCGCCCCCGCGGGGGAGCGGCGGCCGCCGGCCCCGGGGCGCGCTGCCCCGCGGCGCGGCTCAGGCGCCGAAGCAGCAGAAGCCTGCCCGCCCGAGGTGGACGGCCACCGCCTCGGGCGCGGGCACGCCGCCGACCAGGGCGCGGTGGAAGCGGCGCATGGCCTCGCCGGTCCCGGAGTCGCCCACGGGGACGGGGCTGGCCACGACGGTGCGGGCCCCGGCGGCCAGGAGGACGCCGGCGAACCCCAGCGGAGCGCCCGTCCGTCCCGCGAAGTCCCTGCCGCTCCAGCAGGTGGACAGGACCACGGTGTCCGGCACACGCGGGAGGGCCGACAGGTCGCAGGCGAGCATCGGACCGTCGGAGAGGCCGACGGAGGCCAGCATGGGCGAGCGGTCGGGTACGCGCCCGTGCCCGGCCACGTGCGCCAGGTCGGCCCGCCCGATCCCGGCCAGCACCTCCCCGCGCCTGGCCCGGTCGCCGGCGAGCACCCGCGCCCCCGGGTAGAGGTCCGCCAGCCGGGAGACCTCGCGGACGGCTCCGCCGGGTTCGGGAGCGGCCACCAGGAGGACGCGCCCGGGGCGGGGAGCGCCCGGACCGGGCTCCCGTCGGCGGTCCAGCCAGAAGCGGGCGGTGGGCACCAGGTTCACGGGGCGTCCGCGCAGCGCCGGCAGCATGCCCCAGGGCGGGTCGCCCAGGAAGGGGTCGCTGGCCACGACCAGCGGCCGGTCCCCGATCAGCGGCAGGGCGGGGCCGAGCAGGGCCCGGGTGGCGAGGGCGGCCGCCTCGCGCGCCGTCGCGCCGGGCGGGCGGCCGGGGACGAGGAGCGGGTGGACGAACCGGGAGAGGGCCCGCGCCACCCGGGGGAGCGGGCCCAGGACGCGTGCGTGTACGCGCCCGGCCACCGCGACGAGCACCACCGCGTCCCCCGCGGCCCTGGTGTACCGCAGGAACGCCCTGTCCCCGAGCCGCTCCAGGAGGGGGCCGGTGACGGGGCGCGGGCGGTCGGCGCGCTCCGGGGAGCCCGGATGCGGTGCGGGGGCGGTACGGGGCGGTCGGCCCCGCCGCCGGTTCCCGGCCTGCCGGGGGAACGGGGCGTCGCCGGGCTCTCCCGCGGCCCGGGCCGCGTGGTGGGCCCGCCAGCGTTCCGACTCCCAGAGGCGGGCCGCCGCGTCCGCGTCCCGGTCGTGGACCAGTGCCTCGCGGTACCCGTCCGCCAGCGCGGCCGTCCCGGGGGCGTGCGCCAGGGGGCCGGGCACGCGCGGCACGGCCCAGGTGCGGGCCAGCTCAGCCCATTCCACGGCGGCGGACGCGTCCCCGGCGGCCAGGGCGCTCTCCAGCCCCGCCCGCACGACGTGCGGGTCCTCGACCGGCCCGTCCGACCGGGGCGCGGCAGGCCCGTCCGACCGGGGCGCGGCAGGCCCGCCCGCCCGGGCCGGCGACGCCGGCGCCCCGTGCCGGGCGGTCGGCGCGCCCCGCGCGGTGACGGCCAGCGGGACCCTCGCCGCCAGGGCGTTCTCGGCCCGCTCGACGGGTGACAGCGGGCGGTGGCGGGCCTCGCGCAGGGCCCTGTGCTCCAGGCGTGCGGCCAGCCGGTGCCAGAGCGATCCCCTGCCGAAACCGCGGCGGACGCGGCGGGCCAGCTCCGCCGCGCGGCGGTGGTCGCCCCGCAGGAGCCACAGCTTGGCCTCCACCAGCAGCGTGCTCGCCGACGACGACCCCCCGCCCGCCCAGGGGCCGTCCGCGAGGACCTCCGCGGCCTCCTCCACCAGCCCCTCGGCCAGCAGCGCCTCCGCGAGGTCCACGTGCAGGGCCTCCCTCCTGGAGGAGGGCAGGTGCGGGGCGAGCGCGTGGAACGCCGCGATGGCCGCGGAGGCGTCGCCCCGGTAGAGGCTGAGGCAGCCCAGGTTCTGGCCGGCCACCATGCCCAGCAGGGGCAGCCCCCGCTCCTCGGTGAGGGAGAGGGCTTCGCGCAACTGGTCCTCGGCCCGGTCGAAGCGGCCGCACAGGATCTGCGCCAGGCCCAGGTTGACGAGGAGCCCGGGAACCACCTGGGCCGCCTCGGACACGGGATGGCCGTCCAGGCGCCGGCGGGTGTCGGTGAGGAGGTCCACGGTCTCCTCGAACCTGCCGTCCTGGGCGAGCCGGACCCCGTGGGTGACCCGGGAGAGGAGGGAGCCTCCGGAGCGCGACACGCGGTCGCCGGGCCGGAGCGCGGGAGGGGAGGCGGAGGGGGACGTCGGTGGACCGAGGGACACGACCGGCTGCCTTTCGCCGAGGGGCGGGCCGGAACCAGTGATAGCAGGGTCGGAGTCCGCGGGGGAACGGTGTCCGCGCCGCTGTGGACGAACCGGGGGGAGCGAAAACGGACGAAGCGGTGCGGGCGCGGACGAAGGGGAGCGGGTTCGCGCGCGTCCCCAATCCGGGTTCGGAGCGTCCTGTTCCGGGTGGTCGGCCCCGGCACGTCGTCACGGTGGTCGGCCCCGGCACGTCGTCACACGGTGAACCAGGCGGTGACCACCGGAGGGCGCCCCGTCCTGAGCAGGGACAGGCTGATCGGCCCCCGTGGCAGCCCGTCCAGGCAGAACCGGCCGTCCTCGCCCACCGTCGGGCTGGCGGTGGCGCCGGGTCGGCGCACGCGCAGGACGGCGTGCTCGAAGTCCCCGGTGACGAGTCCGGACAGCGAGCGCGTGCGCCCGTGCGCCCGGACCTGGAGGTCCACGGCCACGCCCCCGTGCTCGAACCGCAGCGCGGCGGTCACGGCGCCGTCCTCCGAGCGCGCCGCCTCGGTGGCCGGGACCGTGTCCGCGCGGGTCCGTGCCAGGTCCGCCGCGTCGTCCGAGCGGTCGAAGGCCGCCAGGGCGGCGGCCCTCCCGTCCTCCGCGTGCGGGGGCCGGGAGGCGGGGCCGGTGTCGGGACGGTTCCTCACGTGGGTTCCTCCAGGAGGCGGCGGAGTCTGCGGAACACGCGGCGCCGCTGGTTCGAGGCGGCCCGGGGGTTCGCGGGGCCGTCGCCCCCCTCCGGGCGCGCGGTCCGGCCGGCGGAGCCGGGGCCGGGCGGGTCGGCGAGGTAGGCGAGGGCGGCGCGCCGCTCGGCCGGGTCGGTGAGGCTGCGGATCGCGCGGTGGAGTTCCTCGTCGCGCTCCCCGCGCAGGTACTCCGCCTCGGGGTCCGGCGCCCCGGCGAGCGGGAGGGCCGCCAGGTCGTGGGGGTCCACGGCGCGGTCGAGGGACCCGGTGCGCCGCTGGCGGGCGCAGGTCCGGTGGGCGACCCGGCGCAGCCAGGCGCGGAGCCGCCCGGGGTGGCGCAGGCGGGGCAGGTGCTGGTTGAGGGTGAGCCACACCGTCTGCACGGCGTCCTCGCGGTCGGGGCCGGAGAGCCGGTAGGAGCGGGCGATGGCGTTCACCACCGGCAGGTGGCGGTCCACGATCCCCTCCCAGGCGAGGTGGTCGCCGCGCAGTGCGCGCCGCACCAGGTCGGCGTCCTCCGCCGACCCGTCCGGGGGCTCGCCCGAGGCGCCCCGCGGGGACCGGTCGGCCGTCACGTGCGGGGGGCCGGCGCCGTGGGCGGGCGGGGGCCGTCCTCCTCCGGTACGGGCGGCGGGCCCGTCGGCGGGGGCGGGGCCGGTGGGCGCGCGGTCCGGGGGGAGGGGGCCGGGGCCGGGCGGTTCGGCGCGGGCGGGAGCGGGGCCGGTTCTGGCCGAAACCGACAACAGGAGGGGGGCTTCCTCCCCCGAAGGGGTCGAAAGTACGGTTTGAGGAGATGCCTGGGTGCCACGGATGTCCTCGTGCGACTGGTCTGACAAACCCGCCCCCACTATGATCGGACTCCCTGCTCGTCCGTGGCCCACGCTAATCCCTGGGGTCGCGGTCCGGGAGGGGAACGCTGGAAAATACCAGCTGGTGAGCTGGTTCTCAGGGTGCCCTTGGGGCACAATGGGGCAAAAGTATTCAGGCGGGTATGCAACCTTCTCGTGGTACGAGGGCGTCGGGGAAGCGCACTCGTTCGTATCAGGAGGTTCGGTGTCCGCACGTGGCGTCTTGTACGTCCACTCCGCGCCGGCGGCGCTGTGCCCACATGTCGAGTGGGCGGTCGCGGGCGTCGTTGGAGTACCCGTGAAACTCGACTGGGTCGCCCAACCGGCGGCCCCCGGCAACCACCGGGCCGAGCTCAACTGGCAGGGGAAGCCGGGGACCGCGGGCGCGGTGGCCTCGGCGCTGAACGAATGGCAGCGCCTGCGCTTCGAGGTGACCGAGGAGGGGTCGCCCGGGTGCGACGGCGTGCGCTACAGCTACACGCCGTCGCTCGGAATGTTCACCGCCGTCACCAGTGCCGCCGGCGAGGTCCTCGTGCCCGAGGGACGGCTGCGCCACGCCATGGAGCGTGCCGCCGCCGACGGGACCGACCTCGCGGCCGAGATCGAACTGCTCACCGGGCGCTCGTGGGACGAGGAGCTGGAGCCGTTCCGCTACGCGGGCGACGGCGCGCCCGTCCGCTGGCTCCACGCCGTGGGCTGACCCGGGACCGGGCCCGCCGCGCCGCGCGGGCCGGGGCGGGTGCGTCCCTTCCGGCGCCTCCGGGACGTCCCGGAGGCCGCCGCGCCGGGGCGGGTGCGGGCCCGTGCCCCCTCCGCGTCCCGGAGCGCGCCCGGACGCCGGAGCGGCCTCAGGGGGGTTCCTCCCCGCCGGGCCAGATGACCGAGGCCAGCAGGACGGCGGCCCAGATCCCCAGGGGCACCAGCGGCCAGTAGGGCACGAGTTCGCCGCCCATCAGGCTGACCGTCCCCCACACGCCGGTGAGGGTGACCGCCACCCCCGTCCACCAGCGCCACTCGTCCCCCCACTCCCGCCGGGGCAGGGAGAGGACGGACAGGTCGCCCCCCGAGGGCGCCTCGCGGAACCGGGGATCGCGGCGCGGAGTCGCGCGGGGCGTCCCCGGACCGGGGTCGGGGAGGTCCTCCGTCAGCGGCCGCAGGTCGCCGACGAGCACCGCGGTGAGGGCCAGGCCCACCCGGCGGTCGTACTCCTCGTGGTCCAGGCGGCCCTCGACGAACGCGACGGTGAGGCGGTCGACCGCCTGGTCGCGCTCGGCGTCCGAGGCGCGTATCCGGTTCGGCGGCAGAGTTCGGCCTTCCACTTCCCACCCCCAGAGGCGCGAGTTGGTGACCACACGATACGCGCCACGACCGGCGGGGAAAAGGGATCCGCGCCACTCGTTGAGACGCCTTGCGGGGTCCTGTCGAACCGCAGGTCAGGAGGCCAGCCAGCGGGCGACGGCGCGGCAGGTGGAGGGGTCCGCGCCGCCGACCAGGCCGGTGTGCTCGTAGGGCCCCCGGTACCCGAAGGGGGAGCCGTCCAGACGGGTGACCAGACCGCCCACCTCCTCCAGGACGAGCGCGGGCGCGGCCACGTCCCAGTCGCGCACCGGCACGTCCTTCACGAACAGGTGCGCCGATCCGTCGGCGATCAGGCACAGCTTCAGGGAGATGCTCCCGCTCTCCAGGTACCCGCCGTAGCCGAAGTGCTCCCGGACCCGGCGGGCGATCCCCCGGGGCTCGGGGGTGTTGTCGGTGAGCACGCCCCGGCCGGGCGGGGCGGCTCCGAGCGGGGGGAGGGAGCGCCCGTCGCGGCGCGCGCCCTGCCCGCGCACGGCGGTGTACAGGGTCTCCGACTCCGGTGCGAACACCGCGGCGACCTCCGGCCGGCCCCCGATCACCAGCGCGGCCTGGGTGACGTACCCGGGGAACCCGTGCGCGTAGCTCGCCGTCCCGTCGACCGGGTCGATCAGCCAGTACCGGGGCGGCCGCTCCCGGCGCAGCGACGCGGGGTCCTCCTCGCTGACCACGGGGATGCGGCCGTCGATCGCGGCCAGGCGCTCCGACAGCGCCCGGTGGGCCAGGGCGTCGGCCCCGGCCTTGAACTGGTCCCCGTCCCAGGCCCCGCCGCGCGCGGCCGGGTCGGAGCGCCAGGCGCGGAGCCGGTCGCCGACCGCCACGACCGCCTCGGCCATCGCCTCCGACAGGGGGTGGGAGGGGCTCGGGTACGGACCGGGGGTCATCGCGCACGCGCCGGGGCGACGGGGACGGCGGCCGGAGCCGGCCCCCCGGGCGGCTCCGGCGGTGCGGTGGTCCCCCGCGGTCCGGGGGCGCGCGTGCCCGCCGGGGCGGGGGAGAGGCCGTGCGAGGCGAAGCCGGCCTCGCTGATGAACTCGTCCGTCCACCGCCGCACCATCGCCACGCCCTCACGCCATTCGTCGGTGAGCCTGGGGCCGCCGGAGACGGCCTGCCGGAGCAGCCCGGCGATCTCGTCCACCCCGGCGGCCGCGGTCAGCGCCGCCGTCGAGGAGAAGCGCGGGTTGATCTCGAAGACCCTCGGGCGGCCCGCCCCGTCCAGGGCCAGCTGCACGTTGAAGGGTCCGTCGGCGCGCATCGCGGCCTGGACGGCCCGGCAGGTCCGGGCCACCTCGTGGTGGCGCCGCGTCACCGCGTACCTGGTGACCCCCTGCTTGAGGAGGACCTCCTTGGGCACGACGGCCTGGACGGCGCCGTCGCGCCACACCACCACCGAGACCGTGTACTCCGGTCCGGTGATCCGCTCCTGCACGATGAGCTCGTCGGCCGCGTAGCCGCTCTCGGCCACGGCCCGTGCCACGTCGCGGACCGACTCGACGACCGTCACCCCGCGGCTGCCGCGCCCTCTGCGCGGTTTGACGACGAGGCCGTCCGGGGCGGCGGGCTCCGGCGCGCAGGGCCGCTCCGAGGCGAGCCAGGTGCGGGGGGTCCCGATGCCGGCGCGCTCCAGCTCCCGCATGAGGACGTACTTGTCCAGGCAGGCGGCGACGAACTCCGGCCGGGGCAGGAGCACGGACAGGCCGTCCCCGGAGAGCTCGCCGGCCCGGATCAGCTCCTCGTCCACGAGCGGGACGATCGCGACGGCCCCCTCCTCGGCGCACAGGGCCCTCATCCGCGGCAGGAACGCCTCGCTGTCCCCGGGCGGGACCAGGTGGCCGCGGTCGGCGAGGTACAGGCCGGGAGCGGCGGGGTCGATGTCGGTGGCCACCACACGGAACCCCTGCTCCCGCAGGTGGAGGATGGTGCCGGGGGTGGGAGCGGACCCCGCTGTCGTGACGACGACGGTCGGTCTGCTCGGCGTCTGCTGTGGCACCGGTTGCACCCTTCCAAGCGTGTTCGGGAGGCGGGCCGGGGGACAGCCCGAGCCTAGACCGCGAGGCGCCGGGAAGCCCGTGATTGGCCGAATCCGGTTGCCGGGACAACCGGACGGGCGGGTTGCGCGTGTATCAGGAGCCCCCGGGAGGAAAGGGCCGGGGGCGGTCGGCGCCGTGTCGCGCCGACCGCCCCCTCGGGTTCACACGGGATCCGTCCGCGGACCTACTCCTGCTCGTACACCGGTGTGACGAGGGCGCGGCCGATCGCGTGCGAGAACAGGTTGAAGCCGAGGAAGGCCGGGCTCGCCGACCCGTCCACGTCGAGGCGGGGGACGTCCACCGCGTGCACCGCGAAGAAGTAGCGGTGCGGTCCGTGCCCCGCGGGCGGAGCGGCGCCCACGTAGCGGTGGCCGCCGGCGTCGTTGCGCAGGGTGACGGCCCCCTCAGGGAGTCCGGAACCGTCACCGGCGCCCGTCGCCAGCTCCGTGACCCCGACGGGGATGTTCGCCACGGCCCAGTGCCAGAAGCCGCTGGCGGTGGGCGCGTCGGGGTCGAAGCAGGTGACGGCGAAGCTCCGCGTCCCCTCGGGGAAGCCGCTCCAGGCCAGGTGCGGCGAGGCGTCCTCGCCTCCGGCGCCCATGATCCCGCTGACCTGGGCGGTGGGCAGGGTCTGCCCGTCGGCGACGTCGTCGCTGGTCACGGTGAACGGCGCGACCTGGGGCAGGAAGTCGTAGGGGGAGGGTGGCGTGGCCACGGAAGGGGCCTCCTTCGTTCGTCTGGGTCGGCTGCCTCCGCCCTCCGGGCGGGCCCGGAGGGCGGACCCTACGAACATACGCCCCGGCGGCCGTGCCCGCTGGGGGCCGCGGCCCCGTGTCGGCCGGCCCCGGGAGGGGGAGCCCGCCGGGGCGGGGGCCGCGGCCCCCGCCCCCGCGGATGGCGGGGAGGGGGCGCAGACAACAAACCGACCGGGCGGTACGGTGCTTGTCGACACGGGGGAACGCACCCGGGCCGGTCCCCGGACACCGACAGGGAGTCGCCATGACCACTCGCTGGGGCATCACCATCCCGCTGGAGGGCGTCCCGCTGCCCGACCAGCGCGCCGTCGTCGAGCAGATGCCGGACCTGGGGTACACCGACGTGTGGTCGGCCGAGGCCGCCGGCACCGACGCGTTCACCCCGCTGGCCCTGGCCAGCGTCTGGGCGCCCGCGCTGCGCCTCGGCACGGCGATCGTGCCCGCGTACACGCGCGGCCCCGCCACCCTCGCGATGAGCGCGGCGACCATGGCCGCGGCGGCGCCGGGCAGGTTCGCCCTGGGGATCGGCACCTCCTCCAACGTGATCGTGGAACGCTGGAACTCCATCCCGTTCGACGAGCCGTACAAGAAGGTGCGCGACACCGTGCGGTTCCTGCGGACCGCGCTCACCGGCCGGAAGGTCACGGCCGACTACGACACGTTCAGCGTCCGGGGCTTCACCCTCGGCGCGGTCCCCGAGCAGGCCCCGCCGCTGCTGGTGGCGGCCCTGCGACCGGGCATGCTCAGGCTCGCGGGCCGCGAGGGCGACGGCGCCGTCGTCAACTGGCTCTCGGCCGAGGACGTGCGCACGGTCGCCCCGTACGTCCGCGGGGCCGGGGAGGACAAGGAGATCGTGGCCAGGATCTTCGTCGCCCCCGACACCGACCCGGACACCGCCCGCGGGATCGGCAGGCGGGCCGTGGCCGCCTACCTCAACGTCCCCGTGTACCGGGCCTTCCACGAGTGGCTGGGACGCGAGGAGCTGAACCCGATGTGGAGCAAGTGGGACGAGGGGGACCGCAAGGGAGCCCTGGCCGCGATCCCCGACCCGGTGGTGGACGAGCTGATCGTGCACGGTCCCGCCGAGTACTGCCGCGAGCGCGTGCGGGCCTACGCGGACAACGGTGTGACGACCCCGGTGCTCGCCCCGATCGGGCAGGCGTCCGCGGACCCGGCGGCCCTCGTGCGGGCCCTGGCCCCCGGGGACTGACCGGAGCGCCCGGGCGGCGGGGGGCGCTACCCGCCGCCCTCCGCCAGGGGGCCGAGCAGGCCGCGCGCCCGCAGCACCAGCTCCAGCTCGAAGCGCTCGGCCGGGTCGCGCAGCCGCTCGCCGAACAGCTCCTCCAGCCGGCGCATCCGGTAGCGCACCGTCTGGGGGTGGATGCGCAGCCGGTCCGCCGCCTCGTTGGCGTTCAGCCCCGACTCCAGCCAGGCCAGCAGGGTGTCGGCCATGCGCTCGCGCTGCGGTGCGCGGAGACCCGCCAGCGGGGCCAGCCGGGTCCGCGCCATCTCGCCGACCAGCGCCGGGTCGCGCGTCAGCAGCAGGACGGGGAGGTGGTCGCTCCACCGCAGCACGCCCCCGCCGCTGACGAGCCCGGTCCTCACCAGCTCGGCGAGGTCGCGGGCACGCGCCAGCGACACGGGCACCCGGTCCAGGGGGACGCTCGGACCGAGCACCGCGTCGGCCCCGCGCAGCGAGCGCTCCAGCGACCGCAGCCTGCCCGGCCCCTCCGGATCGGGCACCAGCGCGCACGGCTCCGCCCGGTCCAGGTCGGCCAGCACGTCCGGGGGCAGGGCGGCCGTCCGTCCGGCCGGGCCGTCCTGGAGCAGCAGGGCCACGGCCACCCGCCCGGGGGCCCGCCACCGGGCGGCCCCGGCCAGCGCCGACACCGCCCGCGCGTCGTACTCCGTGCCCGTCTCGGCCAGCAGCGCCTCCAGCAGGCGGACCCTGCGCCGGTGCAGGGCGTCCGCGCCGGCGCCGCGCACCCGGGCGTGCCCCTCGGCGGCGGCGCCCGAGACCTCCTCCTGGAACACGAAGATCGCCTCGCCCACCACGCCCATGTGCTCGCGGGTGAGGGCGTCCGCGGCGGAGAGCCTCCGCCACGCCACGGCGGCCGCCGCGCGCATCCCCGTGTGCAGGCACTCCAGGGTGCGCCCGTGCCGTGCCTCGGCGGCGCCCAGCGCCCGGAACTCCGAGGCCAGCGCGTCCGCGAGCACGGGAGAGGGGCCGCCGACCTCCACCCGGTCCAGGAAACCGTGCACACCGGCCGCGAGCGCCCGGCGCAGCCTCTCGGCGTCGGCGGGCCCCAGAGGGGCCGAGTGCTCACGCGACCTGTGCCGGAGGTCCTCCAGGGCCTCCTCGACGAGGGAGGGGACCTGTGCGCGCAGCCGCGCGCCGAGTTCCGGCGGGATCCGCGAGAACGGTTCCGTCCCGCGGTCCTCCCGCAGTGGATGGGTCATGTCACCTCCGGCGCGGACGCGCGGCGGAGCCGCCCGTGGCACGCCCGCGCGTGCTCTGTGCGCCAGAAAGTACGGGTCTCGGCGGGACCCGACGCGGTGACGGGTACCACACGGTTCCATATCACCAGAGCCCGGACGCGCGGACAACCCCGCCCCCGCGGGGGAGGGCGCCGCCGGAGGCCGGCGGCGCCCGGTCCGGGGCCTCCCCCGGCCGCCCTCCGGGGGCCGTCCGCGTCGCGCGCCCGCCGCGCGTCCGCCCGGGGCGCGGGGCGCCGGGGGGCCCGGACGGGCCCGTCGGCGGTGCGCCTTCGCGGGGGCGGGCGGGGCGGGAGGACCGCGCCCTGCCCGGAGGGCGCCGGGAACCCGGCGGTGCGCACCGGTGGTCACCGGCCGGGTGGATGCGGTAACAATGGTGCGGACGCCCCGCCCGCCCCCTTCGGAAGGCCCCCCATGCGACGGCTGCTGCCCGCCCTGCCCCTGGCCCTGCTCCTCGCCGTGACGGCCTGCGCGGGAGGGGAGGAGCAGGAGGAGGCCGCCGGGCAGACGGAGGAGACGGACGCGGGGGCGGGAGGGGACGCGGCGCCGGACGCCGACACCGAGGCCGACGCCCTGCGCGCCGCCGGGGGGTTCGTCGCCTCGCTCCAGGCCGTCGACGGCGAGGCGGGCTGCGCCCTGATCGACCCCGCCGCCCGGAACGTGCTGGTCGAGGCGCACGGGGGCGCCGACTGCGCCGAGGCCTTCCCCGCCTACGCCGAGTCCCTCCCGGACGCGGAGGGGGCCGAGGTCGGGGACGCCGTGATGGGGACCGACCTGGACGGGGACACCCCGATCGCCACGGTCACCCTGGTCTTCCCGGGGGAGGACGACCCCGGAGTCCTGGAGATGCGCCAGGACTCCGACGACCAGTGGCTGGCCACCCGGCTGCCCGGCACGGCCCTGGGCGGAGCCTGAGGAGCGGTCCCGGGGGACGCGGGGCGCGGCCGGGCGCGGTGACCGTCCCGCGCCGCGGGGTCCCGCCCCGGCCCGCCGCCGAAGGTCCGCCGGGCGCTCCCGTGAGCGGGGTTCCCGGACGGGCCGCAGGCCCGGACGGCCCCACCGCGGAACGGGGAGCCGGGGCCGCGGAGGCGCGGGCTCAGGTGAAGAGGACGTAGCCCAGGATCATCCCGCCCGCCACGACCACCACGGCCAGGAGCGGCCAGAGCCGGTCGGCGACGGCCCCCGCGGCGGAGGCCGCCGGGGCCGAGTGGGAGATATCCGCATGGTCGGGGAACTTCTGCGCACCGGTCACATCGCCTGTGATACCAGACACGGTGGGTTCCGCGGAGTCCTCCCCGGCCCCGGAGGCGGCGGGGCGGGGGGCGGAGTTCCCGTGTTCTGCCTGTTCGGAGCGCTGTTCCTCCCCGGCGGAGGGCTCGGGGTTTTTTGTCGCTCTTTTTCTGGCCGCGTCCGGAAAGGCGTGGTCCGACCGAGAGGTCTCACGTGTTCCGGCGGCCCCGCCGGCCGCGCCCGTCCCGGCGTCCTCCCTGCTCCGGTTGGCCTCCGGCGGCTCCTCCGGCCCGGCGCCGAGGGGTTCCGGGGTCCCCTCAGGCCCGGCCGCCTCCGTGCTCCCGGGCCCGGCGGGGGCGAAGCCGTACTTCTCCTCCAGGGCCGCGGCGAAGCGCGCCGCCAGTGAGGCCGACACGGCGCTGACCGTGCCGGCGTCCAGTTCGGCGAACCGGCCGGTGAGGACCAGGTCGGTGTCGACGCCGACGACCGTCCTCCCGGCCTCGGCCCGCAGCCGCGCGGTCACCGTCGCCGAGGCGCCTCCCGCGCCCCGGCTGGCCCGCCCGGACGCCTCGACCACCGCCCGGCGCGCCCCCTCGTCCAGCTCCGTGAAACGGGCGGTGCCGGAGTAGGCGGCCACGAGCGGGCCGACCTTCACCCGCACCGCACCGGAGTACAGGGGGCCGTCGACGCCGGTCAGTCTCACGCCGGGCACGCACGGGGCCACCGCCTCCACGTCGGTGAGCAGGCGCCACACGCGCCCGACCGGCGCGTTCACGGTGAACTCGGTGCTGATCCTCACGGGGCGGTCTCCACTCGGGCCCTGGGGGAGGGGTGGGCCCCGGCGGGCCGTGCCCGGGGTCCGTCGACAGGCCGGCGGACCCGTCCTCCGGAATCCGCCGACGCCGCCAGCGTACGCACCGCGCGGAGCCGGGGCGATCCGTCCGGGGCACGGGGGCGGCCCCCTCCGCCGCGGCCGGCCCTCCGCGCCGCCCCGGCACCGCCCCGGGGCCGGGGGTCAGGGCAGGTGCAGCATGCCGGCGATCAGCCGGGCCGCGTCGACCACGGCCTCGCCGAAGGGCGCCGGGTCGTCCAGTTCGAGCACCGAGATCCCGATGCTCGCCACGGGGGCGCCGCGGGGGCCGACCACCGGGGCGGAGACCCCCGTGACGGCGTTGGTCACCTCCGCGTGGGAGACCGCGTAGCCGCGGCGGCGCGCCAGGGAGACCTCCTCCCGCTCCCCCGGGCGCGGGGGCATGGCCGACAGCAGGGCCAGTCCGGCGGAGCCCTTGCCGAGGGGGTCGACCCGGCCGGTGCGGAAGGCGATGTGCGCCCTGGCGTGCCGGGGTTCGACGACCATGAGCGCGCGCGCCTCGTCCTCGCCCTCGGGCACCACCAGGTGCGCGGTGGCGCCCTGCGCCTCCGCGAGGTCGGCCAGGACCGGCCTCGCGACCTCCCGGAGGTCGACCTCGACGGACTCGGCGAGGGCGACCAGTCCGGGGCCGAGCGTGATCCGCTTGAAGGAGTCGCGCTTGCACAGCCGGTGCTCCTCCAGGGTGCGCACCAGCCGGTGGGCGACCGTGCGGTGCACACCGATCCCCTCGGCGACCTCGGTCACCGACAGCCCGTGCGGGCTGCGGCTGAGCAGTTCGAGCACCTCGATCCCGTTGTGCAGGGTCTTGGACGTCCGTGGGTCCGGCTGTGGGGCCGGTGTGGTGGGCATCGGGCTCCTCTCGCAGGGCGAACATACACCCCCGCCTCTTGACGTCGGTGACGTGGGACACATACGTTGACTTTTAATTGCACGCCTAGTGCGATTATCGCACGCCTTGGAGGGGCTCATGGACGGCACGCAGGTCACCGGCATCCACCAGCTCTACGCGCGCCAGTCCCACCTGATCGACTCCGGGAACGCCGGGGGGTGGGCGGACACCTTCACCCCCGACGGCGAGTTCCACTCCCCGACCTATCCGGCCCCCGTCGTGGGCCGGACGCCGCTCCGCGACTTCGCCCGGGACTTCGCCCGCGACGCCCGGGCCGGGGGAGAGGTGCGCCGCCACGTGGTCACCAACGTGTACGTGGAGTCCCTGGACGCGGAGGAGGCACGGGTCAGCGCCTACCTCCAGGTCATGGCGACGCGTGTGGCCGGCGGCACCCGGGTGCTGCGCCTCACCGCGCTCCACGACCGGCTCGTCCGGCACGGGGACGACTGGCGCGTCGCGCGCCGCGACGTCCGGCGCGACGACACCGCCTGACCTGCCCCGGCCCCTCCCGCCGAGAGACCCCCGCACATCCACCGAAAGGCACGTCCCATGACCCAGCACGAGGGCACCGGTCCCGCACGCGTCGTCGACCGACCCATGGAGGCCGTCCACCCCGAGATGGCCGGGCGCACCGCCGTCGTCACCGGCGCGGCGCGCGGCATGGGCCGCGCCTTCACGGCGGCGCTGGCCGCCCGGGGGGTCGACGTCGTCGGCGCGGACCTCGACGACGCCGGGATGGAGCTGACCGCCGACGAGATCAACCGCGAGCTGGCCGGGAGGCCGGGCGGCGTCCGGCCGGGGCGGGTCGCCGCCCACCGCGTCGACGTCGCCGACCCGGCCCAGCAGGACGAGCTCGCCCTCGCCGCCGTCCGGGGGACCGGCTCCCTCGACTACTGGGTCAACAACGCCGGGGTCTTCCCGTACGCCCTGGTCGGGGACATCTCCGCGGACCAGGTCTCCGCCGTCCTCGACGTCAACGTCAAGGGGGTCCTGCACGGGGCCCAGGCGGCCGCCCGCCACATGGGGCCGGGCGGCGCCATCGTGAACATGTCCTCGGTCTCCGCGGTACGGGTGCGCCGGGGCCGCGCGGCCTACTGCGCCTCCAAGGCCGCCGTCGCCCACCTGACGGAGTCGCTCGCCGTCGAACTCGGGGACCGGGGCATCCGCGTCAACGCCATCGCCCCCGGGTTCATCGACACCGAGATGACCCGCTGGCTCCAGGACGACCCCGAGGCGCTCGCCGCCGCCCTCGACCACGTCCCCCTGCACCGGGTCGGCTCCCCGGAGGAGGTCGTCGGCGTCCTGCTGTTCCTGCTCTCCGACAGCAGCCGCTACGTGACCGGGCACAGCATCGCCGTGGACGGGGGATCGCGCCATGTCTGAGCCGGCCACCGGGGCGGGGGAGACCGTCGACGTCGTCGTCGTCGGAGGCGGAGGGGCCGGGCTCGCCGCGGCGGCCACCGCGGCGGAGGCCGGTGCGGGCGTGCTGCTGTTCGAGGCCGAGACCGAACTCGGCGGGTCGACCCAGCTCTCCGCCGGGCTGTTCACCGCCGCCGGCACGAGCGTCCAGCGCGGCGCGGGCGTGGAGGACACCGCCGAGCGGTTCTACCAGCACTACATGGACCTGAACCAGTGGATGCTGGAACCGGGGCTCGTCCGCGCCTTCTGCGAGAACGCGGGGCCCACCCTGGAATGGCTCATCGGGCTGGGCGTGGAGATCCCCGCGCGGATCTCCACGAACGCGCACATGCCCGGCCTGTGCCGGGCCGGCGTCGAGGACGTCCGGCGCGGCCACGTCCCCAGGGACCAGGGCCTCGGCCTGGTCCAGGTGCTGGCGGCCGCCTGCCGCCGGCACGGTGTCGAGACCGTGCTCAACACCCGGGTCGAACGGCTCCTGGCGGAGGACGGCCGGGTGGTCGGCGTCGTCGCCGACGGCGTCGAGGTCCGCGCGGGAGCGGTCGTGGTCACGACCGGGGGGCTCGCCCGGGACCCCGGGCTCCTCCGGGAGTACTACCCCGCGGCTCTGGAGGCGGGCGAGCACGCGTTCGTCGTCGCCGCCCCGGGGAGCCGCGGCGACCACATCCGCTTCGCGGACGGGGTCGGGGCCTCGGTCACCGGGGCGGGCCGGGGGCTGCGCCTGCCCACCGCCTACTTCCAGCGGTACCACCACTGGCAGTCCGGGTTCCCGCCCGTCTCGCGGGTGTACGTCAACAGGGCCGGACGGCGGTTCATGGACGAGGACGCGTCCTACGCGGTCTCCAGCGGCGTCATCGACGCCCAGGACGGCCCCGTCTGGTGCGTCTTCGACGACAGGGCCAGGGCCTCCCTGCCCTCCGGCTACGCGGACTGGACGCCGGAGCGCGTCACCGAGGAGGCCGACGCGGGCAGGACGCTGCGGGCCGACACCCTGGAGGGGCTCGCCGGACTGATGGGGGTGCCGCCCGGAGCCCTGCGCGCCACCGTGGACGCCTGGAACACCCAGCTCCCGCACGGGGAGGACGAGCGCTTCCTGCGCCACCTCAGCCTGCGGGACAAGGGCCAGGAGGACCCCGACCCCATCGGGGAGGGACCCTTCCACGCGGCACTCCTCCTCCCGACCGAACTCGTCTGCACGCACGCCGGGATGGAGATCGACCCCCGGGCGGCCGTGCGCGACCGCGAGGGCCGCGCCATCCCCGGGCTCTTCGCGGCGGGGGAGGCCGGGGCCGGAGTCCTCGGACTGCGCTACGTCGGCGGCGGCAACGCCGTCGCCAACGCGATCACCATGGGCCGCATCGCCGGCCGCGGGGCGGCGGCCCGGGGCTGACCCCCGCGCCGCACCCCCCTTCTTCCCCCCTGAACCACCAGGACCGGGCGGCCCGCACGCCCCCGGTCCGACCCTGCCCGAGGAGGCAGCATGCCACTGGACCACAGGTCCGCGGACGGACCGGGCACGACGCACGCCGACGGGGGCTTCCAGTCCCGGGTGAAGGTCATCCGGGCGGCCGTCATCGGCACCGTCGTCGAGTACTACGACTTCGGCATCTACGGGTACATGGCCACCTTCGTGGCGATGCTCTTCTTCGTCTCGGAGGATCCGACGGCGGCGCTCCTGGGCACGTTCGCCGCCTTCGCCGTCGCGTTCTTCATGCGCGTTCCCGGCGGCATCCTCTTCGGACACATCGGGGACAGGTACGGGCGCAAGAGGGCCCTGTCGTGGACCATCCTCCTGATGGTGGCGGCCACCGCCGTCATCGGACTGCTGCCCACCTACGTCACGCTGGGCGTGTGGGCGACCGCCCTGCTGGTCCTGTGCCGCTGCGTGCAGGGGTTCGCGGCGGGCGGCGAGCTGGGCGGCGCCAACGCGTTCGTCGCGGAGTCGGCCCCCACCCGCTGGCGGGCCACCCAGACCTCGCTGGTCAACTCCGGGACCTACCTCGGATCGCTGTTCGCCGCGCTGGTGGCGCTCGCGGCCACCTCGCTGTTCACCGAGCAGCAGATGCTGGACTGGGCGTGGCGGATCCCGTTCCTGCTCAGCCTCCCCATCGGCGTGATCGGCCTGTACATCCGCAGCCACCTCGACGACACCCCGCAGTTCAAGGAGCTGGCCGACCAGGGCGAGACGAAGAAGGTACCGGTCAAGACCCTGCTGGTGACCAACTGGCGGTCGGTGCTGAAGATCATCGGCCTGGGCGCGGTCATCACCGGCGGGTACTACATCGTCTCGGTGTACGCGGCCACCTACCTCCAGACCACGGCCGGCCACTCGTCGCAGCTGGCCTTCGCCTCCACCGCGGTGGCGATGGTGGTCGGCGCGGCCACGCTCCCGCTCTCCGGCTACCTGGCCGACACGATCGGCCGGAAGAAGGTCATCCTCATCGGGAGCGTCGGCGCGACGCTCCTCGGGTTCCCGATGTTCATGATGATGGCCGCCGGCCCCGCCTGGGCCGCGGTCGTCGGGCAGTCGGTCCTGTTCGTCTGCGTCTCGGTCGTCAACGGGGCCTCGTTCGTCACCTACGCGGAGATGCTCAGCGCCTCCACCCGCTACAGCGGGATCGCGCTCGGCAACAACGTGACCAACACGGTCCTCGGCGGCACCGCGCCGTTCGTGGCGACCTGGCTGATCGGCGCGACCGGCCAACCGCTGGCGCCCGCGGCCTACTTCGTCCTGACCGCCCTGATCACCCTGGTGACGGTCTTCTTCGTCGCCGAGACACGCGGCACCGAGCTGCGCGTCGACTGAGTACGGAGCACACCGAGGAAGGAGCTGACATGAAGCACGGACTGGCCGGACGGACCGTCCTGGTGACCGGGGCGGCCGGGGGCATGGGCAGGGCGGAGGCCCTGGCGCTGGGCGCCGAGGGGGCGCGCGTCTGGGTGGCCGACCTCGCGGAGGAGGGAGGGGAGGAGGTCGCGGCCCGGATCCGCGCGGAGGGGGGCTCGGCGCGGTCCGCGCGCCTGGACGTCCGCGACCCCGCGGGCTGGCGGGAGCTGCGCGACCGGATCGGCCGGGAGGACGGGCGGCTCGACGGCCTCGTCAACAACGCCGGGGTCAGCCACCGCTTCGGGATCGAGGACACCGCCGACGAGGACTGGCGGCGGGTGGTCGACATCAACCTGTCCGGCGTGTTCTACGGGATGAAGTACACGGCTCCGCTGCTGCGGGGATCCGGTTCGGCCTCGGTGGTCAACGTGTCCTCCGTCGCGGGCATGACCGGCTACTTCGCGGCCGGCTACGGCGCGAGCAAGTGGGCCGTGCGCGGGCTGAGCAAGGTCGGCGCCCTGGAGTTCGCCGGGGCGGGGGTGCGGGTGAACTCCCTGCACCCCGGCCTGGTGGACACGCCGCTGCTCCGCTCCGGGTCGGACGACTTCGTCGACGAGAGCCTGCGCTCGGTGCCCGCCGGGCGGGTCGCCGGCGCGGACGAGATCGCCGAGGTCGTGCTCTTCCTGCTGTCCGACGCGTCCCGCTACGTCACGGGCGCGGAGATGGTCGTGGACGGCGGCCTCACCTCCGGGGGCCTCTACCACCGGATCACCGGCGCCCTGAGGGAGGGCGGGGAGCGCTGACCGCACACCGCTCCGGCCCCGCCCGCCCCGGCCGTCCGCCCCGGCCGTCCGCGCGGGGCCGCCGGTCCTCCGGCACGGCCCGGCCGCGCCCGCCGGACGGAGGACCGGACGCAAGCGGATGAGAAGGGGAACGGAAGCCGTCCCGGAGACGATGTCCCCCGCGCCGGACCCGGCGCGACAGATGCGGGGAAGTGACATGGACAAGCTCCGGAAAACCATCGCCACGAGCGTGCTCTGCGCGGCCGTCGCCGCGGGTTCGCTCCTCTCGGCGGCCCCGGCCGCGGCCGCCGCCTACAACGGCGCCTGCGGCAGCGGGTACGCCGTGGTCAACAGGATCGAGTTCCCCGACAACCGGGGGACCGCGTTCCTGACCTACAACAGTTCCAACGGCTACAACTGCGTGGTGACCGTGCGCACGAACCCCGGCGCCGCCACCCACATGGAGGCCATGGTCCGCAGGACGGGGGAGAGCGCCTGGGTGCGCGACTCCGGCGACTACACCACCTACGCCGGGCCGGTCTACCGCAGCGGAGCGGGGTACTGCATGAACTGGGGCGGCACGATCGGCAACGCCACGATCACCCTGCCCGCCACCAACTGCGGCTGACCCGCGCCCGGCCCGGACCGGCGGGGCGCACCGCGCCGGTCCGGGCCGGGCCGGGCGGGCCCCCCGGGGCCCGGTCAGGGGGAGAGGATGCGCGCGTAGCGGTCGGCGGGGAAGCCGTCGCCCACGTACTCGTAGCCGGACCGTGCGCCGTACTGGGCCATGAGGCGGCTGCCCAGCAGCAGGGCGGCATCGGCCCGCTCGCGCAGCCACACCTCCCCCCTGCTGCCCTCCGGCGCGTAGTCCCTGGTGAGGGCGGACCCCAGGCTCTGCGCCTCCCGCACCGTCCCGCGCATGGACGCCTCGTACGAGAAGTAGGCGCGCTCGTGGTCGCCCTCGGCGAAGACCAGCTCCCCGGCCAGCGCCGTCGCGCCCATCAGGGCCAGGGCCGTCCCCTGGCCCGCCATCGGGTCCGCCGCGTGGGCCGCGTCGCCCACCAGGACGGTCCGGCCCCTGCTCCACACGTCCAGCCTGACCTGGGTCGACGGCGCGAGGCGCACGTCCGCCCCGCGCATGGCCCGCAGCAGGCCGGGGACCTCCCAGCCGTCCTCCCCGTAGACCTCCTCCAGGAAGCGGTACCTCGCCTCCATGTCCATCTCGGCCGGAGCGGCCGGGGTCCTGTTGCGCATCAGGAACTCCACCTCCAGCCGGTCGTTGCCGGGGAACGTCGTGACGACGCACCCCCGGTAGGGCCACACGCGGCACATCATCACGTCGCCGACGCCGAGGTGGTTGTCGATCTCGAAGGCGGCGAGGTTGGCGTCCAGGTGCTCGACCTGTCCGTCGGCGTCGGAGCCGAACACCAGCCGGCGGACGGGGGAGTCCGGGCCGTCGGCGCCCACCACCAGGTCGAAGCGGCGCCCGGGCGCGTGCGCGAAGCCGACGTCCACGCCGTCGGCGTCCTCGTCCAGGGAGGTGACGGAGTCGCCGAAGAGGTACTCGACGCCCTCGCCCGCGCGGTCGCGCAGGAGGCGGGACAGGTTCCCGCTCCTGATCGCGACCGCGCCCACGTGCCCCTGCGGCAGCACGATCGGCCGTTCGCGCCCGCTGATGTAGGAGTGCACGTCGGGGAGGGGCCCGCCCTCGGCCCGGACCCTCTCGCCCACGCCCATCCGGTCCAGCACGCCCATCCCCTGCGGGGACACCTCGACGAGGTGGCCGCCCGCGGCCGGCTCCGGCGCGCGTTCGACGACCGTCGGCGCGAACCCGTGCCGGGCCAGCCAGTGGGCGAGCACGGGACCGGCCGCCCCGCCGCCCGCGATGAGCACGTTCCTGTTCCTGATAGGCACTCGAATCCTCCGGGTCGGGGGCGAGGGCGGGGGACCCGTCCGCCTCGCCCGCTGCGTGTGGGAGCCGTCCACGGGCCGTGGAGCTCCACAGAGGAACCGTACCGTCCGGACGGTGCACACCGCCGGGAGCGGAGGGCGCCGCGGGGGCCGGGAGGCCCGCGCCCCTCCGGGCGGGGCACACGTGCCGGGCGGCCGCCGCCCCCGGTCCCGGCCGGTGCCGGGGAAGGCCGCCGGCCGGGACTTCCGCGAGCTCCGAGGGCCCCGGTCCCGCAGGGTCGGAGAAGGCGCCGGATCGGGTCCGTTTCGTCAGCATAAGATTGCATTTATTGATTTTATGTAGCCACGTCGTAATGCTTCTATCCACGGTCGGCCGGTGGGCCGAAAATGCCTTTCGGCATTCCGGTTGTGCCGGACGAGGCTTTCGGAGAAGATCGTTCCGGCGAACCTCCGCGTCCTCCCCGGGCGAGGAGGCCGCCTCCGTGAAACGCACATGAAATCAGAAAGGATGGTGGAATGAAGTTTTCGTCCACCGTGGCCGCGGCGCTCCTGGGCAGTGTCCTCCTGGGTGCCTCTCCCGCGCAGGCGGCGACCGGTGAGGTCGTGGTCTTCACGACCGAGTTCGAGGATCTCGTGCGCTACTCCGACCCCGCCTCGGGAAGCTGCGTGCGCCTCCCCGGGACGGCCCACGTCCTGGTCAACCTGACCGACGCGGACGTGCGCCTCCACGCCGGGACGCGGTGCCTGGGGCCCGGGGTGACCGTGGCCCCCGACCGGGGCTGGCACGCCCCGCCCAGCGGCCTGTTCAGCTTCTCCGTGGCCTGACCCGCGGAGACCGGACAAAGCGGCAAAATTAAGCATTTCCAATACGCCTGCTTTGTCTGCTTGTTTCCCCCGATTAAGGAGTAGTCGGGGGTGGGGTTTGGGACGCGGGTGGAGGTTTCGCGTTTTGACGCTTTTTCCGTGGTGCTCCACGCTGGGTCTCCGTTCGATGGTTCCGCCCGTCCGGAAGGGCGCGGAACGAGGATGACGGCGAACGGAAAGGCGCGCACCCTCCATGCTGCACACCCTCATCGTCGGCCTGGGCAGATCGGGAAGAGGGCTGCACCTGCCGTCGCTCGCCAAGGCGCGGGCGGCGGCCCCCTCCCTCTTCGCCCCGGGCCCGGTGATGGGCCACGACCCCCTGTGTCCCGGGGCGGACGGGCTCCTGGCGGTCGCCTCCCCCGAGGAGGCGGCGCGCCGCCGCCCGCCGCGGGACACCGTGGTCCACCTGTGCACCCCGCCCCACCTGCGCGCGGAGCCGCTGGAAACCCTGGCCCGCCTGGGCTACCGCAGCATCATCGTGGAGAAGCCGCTGGCCCTGGACCTCGTCGAACTGGCCGCGATCGCGCGGCTGCGCCGCCGCTGGGACCTCGACCTCGCCGTCTCCACCCCCTGGTCGGCCAGCGCGTTGAGCAGGCGGCTGTCGGCGGCCCGGCGCTCCGGCGCCTTCGGGGCGCTGCGCGCGATCACGGTGCTCCAGCACAAGCCCCGGTTCACCAGGTCCCTGGGGTCGCCGGGGCACCCCACCGCCTTCGACATCGAGGTCCCCCACGCCCTCGCCGTGGTCGTGGCGCTCGCGGGAGGCGCCGACGTCGCCGCGGCCGGACTGGAGGACATGGTCGTCGACGGGACGCGCCTGCCGGGCCTGGGCGGCGCCCGCCTGGACCTCGTGCACCACACCGGCGTGCTCACCCGGATCGAGTCCGACCTGACCTCCCCGCTGCGCGAGCGGCGCATCGTGCTGGAGTTCGACGAGGTCGTCCTGACCGGCCACTACCCGTGCAGCGAGGCCGACCACACCGCCCAGCTGTCGGTGGCGGTGCCGGGGCGGGCCCCCACCCGCTCGGCCTTCCACGACGACGCCTTCACCGCGTTCCTGCGCGCCTGCTACACCCGCTACTCCCGGCCCCGGCGCGCCAGGGGGGACCTGCCCGTCCACGTGGAGGCCGTCCGCCTGCTGTCCGAGGCGAAGAACCTCTGCTCCTCCCGCACCGACGACCCCCGGGAGGCCGACAGTGCCGTCCGCGTCTGAGACACCCCGCCTGGCGGGGATCGGCGACGAGGCCGCCCCCGGGCTGCCCGGCCAGATCGCCGCCGTGCGCGCGCTCGGCTGGAACCTGCTGGAGCTGCGCACCCTGGACGGCGTGCCGGTCGCCGAGACGGACGACGCCGCCTTCGCGCGGGCCGCGGAGCGCATCCGCGCGGCCGGGGTGGAGGTGGTCGCCGTCGCCGCCAAGATCGGCGACTGGTCCCGGCCCGCCACCGGGGACTTCGCCGTCGACCTGGCCGAGCTGGACGTGCTCGCCCGGCGCTGCGCGGTCCTGGGCACGCGCACGGTGCGGATCATGTCCTTCCCCTCCGGGGGCCTGGCCGAGCCCGGGTGGGGGCGCGTGGTCCGCACGCGGATGCGCGTGCTGGCCGACCGCGCCGAGGACGCCGGCCTGGTCCTGGCGCACGAGAACTGCGCCGGATGGGCGGGGGAGGACGCCGCCCGCGTCCTGGACCTGCTGGCCCACGTCGACAGCCCGGCGCTGCGGGTGCTGTTCGACACCGGCAACGGTGTCGCCCACGGCTACGACGCCGCCGCGATGCTGCGCCCGCTCGTGGAGTACGTGGCCCACGTCCACGTCAAGGACGCCGTCGACGCCCCCGGAGGGGACACCGCCTACGTGCTGCCCGGCCGGGGGCGGGCCGGGGTGGACGAGTGCCTGCGGATCCTGGCCGGCCACGGCTACCGGGGCGCACTGTCCATCGAACCCCACCTGCACCTGCGCCCCCACCTGCGGGGAACCGGCGACCCCGGCCGGGGGGACGCGGCCGGGTTCGTCGAGTACGGGCGGGCCCTGGAGGAGACGGTGCGCCGGGTCTGGCGCGCGGAGGCGGTCCGATGACGCTCACCGGTGACGAGCGCTCCCTGCTGATGCGGCTGCTGGCCGCCCCCACGGCCGGCCCCCTGGAGACCGGGGCCGCGGGCCCGGCGCCCCGGCTGTGGGAGGCCCAGCGCGACTACGCCCGCGCCGCCGGGCGGCTCGGGTTCCGGGTGGTCCGCCACGCCCCCGCCGACCCCGCCGACCTGGAGGCGCCCGGCGTGCCCGAGACGGTGCGCGAGGCCGCCGCCGACCCCGGCTTCCTCGCCTGCCAGCCCAGCCTGGTCCTGAGGCTCGGCCCCGACGCCGTGCCGCGCGAGCGCACGGTCATGTTCAACGTGCACATGGACACCGTCGCGGGCGGCCCCGCCGCCTCCTTCGACGGCGAGGTCTTCCGCGGCCGCGGCGCCGTCGACGCCAAGGGGCCCGCGGTGGCGCTCCTGGCCGGGGTGCGCGCCGCCCTGGAGCGCTCGCCGGCCCTGGGCCGCGACACCGCCGTCCTCGTCCAGGCGGTCGCGGGGGAGGAGGGCGGGGCCATGGGCGTCCTGGGCACCCGCCCCCTGGTCGGACTGGGTCACACCGGCCGCGTCAACGTGTTCTGCGAACCCACGTCCGGACGGTTCCTCACCCGCTCCACGGCCTCGATGACCGCCCGTGTCTCGGTGCGCGGCGACGACGCCGTGGACGACCGGCCCCACAGCGGGCACAACGCCTCGGTGCTGCTGGGGTTCCTCGCCCAGCGCATGGGCCGCGCCCTGGACGCCCACGCCCGGAACGGCGCGGTGTGCGTGGCCGGGCTGCACACGGGCACACTGCACAACCGCGTGTACGGCTCCGGCGACCTGCTCCTCAACCTGTCCTACGCCGACGCCCGCGCCGGCAGGACCCTGGAGGAGGCGGTGCGGGGCGCCTTCGACACCGCGCTGGCGGAGTTCGGCTCCGCCTTCGCCGACACCGCCCTCTTCGCCCGGACCGCGGCCGACGCGCGCCGCCTCACCCGCCTGGACTGGCCCAAGCGCGGCCTGCCTGTCCTGGACGACCGCGACCGGTGGGGGCACGACCTGCTGCGCCGGGCCGGGGTGCCCGCCTGGCCGGCCGGCGAACCCGCCTTCACCTGCGACGCCATCTGGATGGCGGACGTCCCGGACACCTGCACCGTCGTGCTGGGACCGGGCGACCTGGACGCCGACGGCGCGCACGGCGACGACGAGCGCGTCCGCCTCCGCGACCTCGACGGGTACGCCGACACGGTGGCCCGTCTCCTGACCGCCTTCACCGACGACACCGACGACACCGACGGAGGATCGTGACCACCCTCTCCCCAGAGTCACCGCCGGCACAGGAACGGGCGACCGTGACGGTCGACCACGACGCGCTGCTCGCCTTCCTCACGGAGGTCTTCGCCGGCCGGGGCCTGCCCCGCGGCCGGGCCGCGGAGGCGGCGCGCGCCCTGTGCCACGGGGACCTCACCGGAATGGACTCCCACGGGGTCGCCAACCTGGCCGGGCTCTACCTCCCCCTGCTCGACGAGGGGAGGGCGGACCCCGGCGCGGAGCCCCGCGTGCTGGCCGACCTCGGCGCCGCCGTGCTGCTCGACGCCCGGCGCGCCCTCGGCCTGTGGGCCGCGTCGGAGGCGATGGACCTCGCCGCGCGGCGGGCCGGGGAGCACGGGGTGGGCCTGGTGTCGGTACGCGGGGCCACGCACCTGGGCTGCGCCGGCTACCACGCACTGCGCGCCGTCGAACGCGGCATGATCGGCGTGGTCGCGAGCAACTGCGGCCGCCAGCGCATCGCGCGGCCGCCGGGCGGGGCCGTGGCCCTGTTGGGGACCAACCCCCTCAGCGCCGCGGCCCCGGCCGGTGCGCATCCGCCGTTCCTGCTGGACATGAGCACCACGGCGGCGCCCACCGGCCGGGTCCGGCAGGCCGCCCGCGAGGGTCGGCGGCTGCCGGAGGGGGTGCTGTGCGACGACCACGGCGCCCCCGTCACCGACCCGGCGGCGTTCGACGCCGGGCGTGCGCACCTGATGTGGCTGGGCGGCGAGGCGGGGCGGTTCAAGGGCTTCGGCCTCGGCCTGCTGGTGGAGGTGCTGTCCGCGGTGGTCTCCGGCGCCGGGCGGGGCCCGGACCCCGACGCCCTGTCCGGGGACGGCGGGCCCTCCGGCCGGGACGACGACATCGGCTTCCTGATGCTGGCGATCGCCCCCGACGCGCTGCGCGAGGGGGCGCCGGCCGACGCCGAGGAGCTGTTCGGCGTGGTGACGGCGTGCCCTCCGGCCGCCCCCGGCGACCCGGTGCGCTACCCCGGCTGGCACGAGCACCGCACGGCGCGGGAGCGCCGCGCCACGGGGGTGCCGCTGGCCGCCGGCCTGTACGCCGAACTGGCGGACGTGGCCGCGCGGGCGGGGATCCCGGCGCCGGCGCTCGCGGGGGAGGGACGATGAGGGGGCCCCTGCGCGTGGGGGTGGTCGGCCTGGGGGTCATCTCCCGGTTCCACCTGGCGGCGCTGTCGGCCTCCACCGACTGGGAGCTCGCGGCCGTGTGCGACCTGAACCCGTCGAGGGTCGCGGACCCGCCGCCGGGGGCGGCGGGCTACACCGACCACACGCGGATGCTGGCGGAGGCGGACCTGGCCGCGGTCGTGGTCACGGCCCCCAACGACGCGCACGCCCGGATCTGCGCCGACGCCCTCGCGGCCGGTGTCGCGGTGTGCGCGGAGAAGCCCCTCGCCCTGGACCTCGCGGAGGGGGAGGCCCTGGCCGCCCTGTCCCGGGACCGGGGGGTGCCGCTGACCACGGCCTTCCACCGCCGGTACAACTCCGGGTTCGCCGCGCTGCGTCACCGGATCGGGGAGCGCGCGGTGGCGGAGGTGACCGTGCGCTACCTGGAGCGGATCGAGGAGCACGCCGGGGAGGACACCTGGTACCTGGATCCGGGCCGCTGCGGCGGCGGGTGCGTGGCCGACAACGGACCCAACGCCTTCGACCTGGTGGAGACCCTGCTGGGCCGGGCCGAGGTGACCGGGGCCCGGGTGGAGTACGACGACGCGGGGGTGGACCGGAGGGCGGACGTCGCCCTGCGCGCGGGGGGAGCCCGCGCCCGGGTGCTGCTGGACTGGTCCCATCCGGGGGAGCGCAAGGACGTGGTGGTGAGAACGGCGGACGGGCAGGTGTGGGCGGCCGACCTGCTGGCCGGCCGCCCCGCCTTCAAGGAGTCCCTCTGGCACGAGTACGAGGGCATCGCCGCCGACTTCGCGCGCCGGGTGCGCGAAGGGCGGACCGACGACGGCGCGGGGGTGTCGGCGCTGCGCCTGGTCGGCGAGGCCTACCGCGCGGCGGAGCTCGGGGAGAGGGCCGCCCGGTGAATCCGCACGAGGACGGCGCCAAGCGCGACGTGGCCGCCACCCTGCTCAAGGTCCTGGTCCACCGCAGGACCGAGCGCGGCATGCGGCTGGAACCGTTCGCGAGCCGGTGCGTGCGCGCGGGGGAGGTCCACGAGCTGGTCGCCACCGACCACACCGACACCGCGGAGGGCGCCCGGATCGACCGCGTGGGGTTCCTGGGGTTCGCCGAGATCACCGCCGCCGGCGTCGTGGACCGGGGCGACGAGGTGTGGATCGGCCCGCGCCGGGTGGGCGTGGTGCTGGGGTTCGACGCCTGCCACACGCCGAACCACTACAACGTGCTCATCCACGCGGACCCGGCCCCCACGGGGCGCGATCTGGCGCTGCGACCGGAGGAGCCGGTGGTGTTCCGGCAGGGGAGCCCCGGGACCGTGGCCGAGGTCTTCCGGACACCGTCCGCGGAAAATGTCGAAGAATGTCCGAAATAAATTTCACGAAGCATCGATGATTTTCCCGGATTGGCTTTTCCGGGGCCCACGGATCGGTAATATTCGAGTCGGGGGAAGGTGATTCTCGAATCGCATTCGAGTCCCCTTCTCCTTGTTATTCATTTTGTTGTTCCCAACTATTCTCTTGAAGGAGAACGGATGACGACCGCCGTCAAGGCCAACGACCGCCTCGAAGAGCGCTTCCGCCTGTGGGACCACAACGGCAACGGCGTGATCGAGCGCGCGGACTTCGAGCAGGAGGTCGAGGGCATCCTCAGCCGCTTCGGCGTCGAGGCCTCGGCCCCCGCCGCGGAGGGCCTCCGCGGCGCCTACCTCGGCCTGTTCGACCGCCTGGCGCGGTCCGCGGGCACCGAGCGGATGAGCAAGGAGGACTTCGTCCGGGCCGCCGAGAGCGAGATCGTCAGCAAGGGCGACGCCGGCTTCTCGGAGGTCCTCCAGCCGACCATCCAGGCGATCATGACCATCGCCGACACCGACGGCGACGGCCGGATCAACCCGACCGAGCTGGAGCGGTGGTTCGACGCCATCGGTCTGAGCACCGCCCAGGCCGCCGACGCCTTCGGTGAGATCGACACCGACAACGACGGCGTCCTCACCGTCACCGAGCTGGTCGCCGCGGTGCGCGACTACCACCTCGGCAAGAACGACATCCCCCTCCTGGGCGTCTGACCCCCCTCGGGTCCCGTCCCCCTTCCGGCCCGGCCGCGCCACGGCGCGGCCGGGCTCCGGTCCCTCCCCCACACGCAGAACGGAAGAAATGAAGTCGGCACTCTCCTCCCCCGCCGCGGGCGAACGCGGCGGGGGTCGTTCGCGCATTCCCTTCTTCGACCAGTCGGACACCTTCCGAAGACTGTGGCCGGAGATCGAGGAGAACTGTGTCCGCGTCATGGACGACGGTAAGTTCTCGCACGGCTCCATGGTGGCTGAATTCGAGCGGGAAATGGAGCGCTACACCGGTGCCCGGCACGTCGTCGGCGTCAACTCGGGGACCGACGCGCTCGTCATTCTCCTGCGCGCCGCAGGACTGCGCCCCGGCGACGAGGTGATCGTCCCCGCCTACACGTTCGTCGCCACCGCCACCGCCGTCGTGCACGCCGGCGGCGTCCCCGTCTTCGCCGACATCGAGGCGCACGGGTACGGGCTCTCCCCCGGCGCGGTCGCGGACGCCGTCACCCCGCGCACCCGCATGGTCATGCCGGTCCACCTCTTCGACCGGCTCGCCGACATGGAGGGCATCGGCCGGGTCGCCCGCGCCCACGGGCTGACCGTGGTGGAGGACAGCGCGGAGGCCGTCGGCATGCGCCTCCACGGCAAGCACGCGGGACTGCTCGGCGCCGGCGGCGTCCTCTCCTTCTTCCCCGCCAAGACCCTGGGGGCCGTCGGCGACGCCGGGGCCCTGCTCACCGACGACGACGCCGTCGCCGAAACCGCGCGGATGCTGCGCCACCACGGCCGGTCCGGGCGCACCCTGGCCGAGTTCCCCGGCATCTCCAACCCGACGGTCGTCGTCGGCGGCAACAGCAAGATGGACGACATCCAGGCCGCCGTCCTGCTGGCCAAGCTCACCCGCCTGGACGCCGACATCCGGCGCCGCGCCGAACTGTCGCGCCGCTACGACGGGCGGTTGCGCGGCCTGCCCGGGGTACGGACCGTCCCCGGCGACGCCGCGGCCCGGCCCGGTGAGGAGCGCGCGGTGTACGTCCACCTCGTCGAGGTGGACGACCGCGACGGCCTCGTCGCCCACCTGGACGCCGCCGGTGTCGGCACCGAGGTCTACTACCCCCGCCCGCTGCACCTGCAGCCGTGCTTCGCCCACCTGGGCCACCGGCCGGGCGACCTGCCCCGCGCCGAGGAGGTGTGCCGGTCGGCCGTGGCGCTGCCGCTGTACGCCGACCTGTCCGAGGAGCGGGTCGACCGGGTCTGCGACGAGATCGAGCGCTTCCTCGCCGGGAGGACCCGATGACCGCGGCCACCGGGCGGACCGTCCCGTTCTTCGCCCCCGACCTCTTCGACACCGAGCGCGAGGCGCTCCTCGCGGCCCTGTACGAGGTCGGCACGGACCCCGAGCAGAAGTTCATCCTCGGACGCCGCACCGCGCGGTTCGAGGAGGCCCTGCGCGACTCCCTGGGCGCCGGCGACGTCGTGGCCTGCTCCAGCGGGACCTCGGCGCTGACCCTCGTCCTGGCCGCCATGGACATCGGGCCCGGCGACGAGGTGGTCGTCCCGGCCTTCGGCTGCGCCCCCCTGGCGAGCACCGTCCTGTCGTGCGGCGCGACCCCGGTCTTCGCCGACGTCGACCCCGTGACGCTGACCATGGACCCCGACCACGCCGAGCAGCTCCTCACCGCCAGGACCCGGGCCCTCATGCCCGCCCACATGTTCTCCGTCATGGCCGACATGCCCCGCCTGCGCGATCTGGCCTCCCGTGCGGGGGTGCGGCTCGTCGAGGACGCGGCGCTGGCCCAGGGCGGCACGCTCCGGGGCCGCCCCGCCGGCCTGTGGGGCGACGCCGGGGTGTACTCCTTCGTCCAGGTCAAGGTCTTCGGCATGCCCGGCGAGGGCGGCGTGGTCCTGTCCGCCGACGCCGGACTCGCCGACCGGGTGCGGATGCTGCGCAACCACGGCCAGGACGGCCGCCACCGGTTCCTGCACCACCGCATCGGCCACAACAGCCGGTTCGACGAGGTGATGGCCGCCTTCCAGCTGCACCGCCTGGCGGGGCTGGAGGAGCGCGTGACCCGCCGGAACGCCATCTGCTCGTACTACTCCGAGCACCTGGCCGACCTGCGCGAGGACGGGGTCGCGGCGCCCCCCGCGGGCGGGGACGGCCGCTTCCCCTACGTCTACACGCTCCTGTGCGAGGACCGCGACGGGCTGCGGGACCACCTGGCCGCCGAAGGGATCGACACCCACGTCTACTACCCCCGCGCCCTGCCCGAGCAGCCCGCCTTCGCCCCCCACGCCCGCCCCGGCGGGCAGTGGCCCCGGGCCCGGGACGCGGCGCGCCGCAACATCTCCCTGCCCCTGTACCCGCACCTGACCGACGAACGCGTCGAGCACGTGGTCACCGCCGTGCGCGCGTTCGCCCACGGGAGGAAACGATGACCGACCGCACGACCGCGCCCGCCGCGCCGCCCGCCGCGCCGCCCACTCCGCCCCGGCCCACCCCGGGCGCCTACGCCAGGCTCGCCAAACTCGACATCGTCGACTACTACATCGGCCTGCCGCTGGTGTTCGCCATGACGCTGCCCCTGCTGGGGGCGCGCGCCGAGACCCTCGGGTTCCTCCTGCTCGTCCTGGTGGCCGAGGTGGCGGTGGTGGCCGCCATGGTCTCCTTCGACGACGTCACCGGCTACCGTGACGGCTCGGACGCCGCCAACTACGGCTCCGACGCCGCGCGGCGCCGACTCGCCCGCAAACCCCTGGTCCACGGGACCCTCACCGAGCCCCAGGCGCTCCGCTTCGGGCGGGCGGCGA
Source organism: Nocardiopsis sp. NPDC006198 (assembly GCF_040613895.1). Classification (NCBI taxonomy): domain Bacteria; kingdom Bacillati; phylum Actinomycetota; class Actinomycetes; order Streptosporangiales; family Nocardiopsidaceae; genus Nocardiopsis; species Nocardiopsis sp. NPDC006198. Next base: position 32,584 of record NZ_JBEXSY010000036.1, read on the forward strand.
CCGCCGCGAGCGTCGTCCTGTGGGCCCTGGTGGTCGCGCTGGCCCCGCACCGGCCCCTGTGGGCCGTCGTCGGGGCGGCCCTGTGCCTGGTCGCGTCGGTCCAGTACTCCTGGGGGCTGAAGCTCAGCTACCGGGGCTTCCAGGAGATCTTCCTCTGCGGCCTGGGGGTGGGCTGGGTCCTGGTCCCCTACGGCCTGCTCGTCGGGCACGTCGACGGCTTCGTGATCGTCCAGGCGCTGGTGTTCGGCGGCGGCCCGATGATCTTCGGCCTGTACTCCAACACCAACGACGCCGCGGGCGACCGGGCCGCGGGCCGCGTCACCGTCGCCGCGAGGGTGTCCCTGCGCGCCAACACGGCCTTCATCGTCGCGCTCACCGCGACGGAGACCCTGCTGGTCACCGGGTCCCACCTGCTCGGGATCGCCCCCTGGTGGTTCACCGTCGCCCTGCTGCCCGTCATCGCCCTGCGGGTCGCACAGCTCTACACCGGTTTCGTCCTCGGCGACATCCTGAGGGCGCGCCGCACGGCCATCCACACGCACCGGGCCGCGGTCGTGCTCCTCATCGGGGCCAACCTGCTCGCCCCGTTCCTGCCGGACGCCCTGTGAGCGCGCCGCTCGACGCGGCGGTGGTGGGCGCGGGGCCCGCAGGGCTCGCCACCGCGCACCTGCTGGCCGCCGCCGGACACACGGTGCGGGTCCTGGAGGCCGCCGACGCCGTGGGGGGCAGGACGCGCACACTGCGCTCCGACGGCTACCTCGTCGACACCGGCGCCGAGATGATCCCCTCGGCCGACGCCTACCCGGCGACCTGGCGGCTCGTGCGCGCCACCGGCCTGGACTCCGACCCGGAGGCGGTCCCCCTGGTGCGCGACGCCCTCGCGGTCTGGTGGAACGGGCGCGCCCGCCCCCACGCCGGACGCCCCCTGGGGCTGCTCACCGGCATGGGACTGTCCGGAAGGGCCCGTCTCGACCTCGCGCGCCTGTTGCGGCGCCTGGACCGCGCCGGGCTGGACCCCGACCGCCCCGAGAGGGCGGTGCTGGGGGAGGAGACCGTCGCCGACCTCCTGCGGAGGTACCACCCGCAGGTGCGCGACCGCCTCCTGGGCCCGCTCGCCGCGGGGTTCTTCGGCTGGCCGCCGGAACGGGCCGCCGCCGCGCCCTTCGCCGCCCACCTGGCCGCCTCCGGCAGCACCGCCACCTGGCGCACCTACCGGGACGGGATGGACACGCTGCCCCGGGCTCTGGCGGCCCGGCTGGACGTGCGCACCGGCCACCCGGTGACCGGTGTCGCGCACGCCCCCGGCGGGGTGCGCCTGGACTCCCCGAGGGGAGCGGTGACCGCGCGCGCCGTCGTCCTGGCCGTGCCCGCCCCCGTCGCCCTGCGCCTCCACCCCGGGGCGCCCCCGGCCGAGCGGGAGTACCTGGAGGCCTGCGGATACGCGCCCATGCTCCGGGTGTCCCTGCTGCTGGACGCCCCGGCGGCCCCGCGCGGGGCGCGCCGCGGTTTCGCCGTCCTGGTGCCCGACGACCCGGTGCTCGCCGTGGTCACCGCGGACCACGCCAAGCACCCCGGCCGGGCGCCCAGGGGACGCGGCCTGGTGTCCCTGGTCGCCTCCCCGCGGGCGGCGCGCGACCTCATCGACGCACCCGACGACGAGGTGGGCGCGCGCCTCACCGCACGCGCCGAGCGCCTCATGCCCGGGGTGGGGAAGCGCGTGAGGAGGACGATCGTGCACCGCTTCCGGCACGGCCTGCCCCTGCCCGAACCACGGGCGCTGGCCGCCCGCCCCGCCTTCGCCGACCGGCCCCTGGCCCCCGTCGACTACGCCGGCGACTGGACCGCCCTGCGCCCGTGCAGCGAGGGGGCGGTCGCCTCGGCCTTCACGGCCGCCGAACGCACGTCGGCCCTGCTCACCACCTCCCGCGAACCGATCACGACCGAGGCGCCATGACACTCCTGAGCAAACCCCTCCACCTGGGCACCCTCTTCGACGACCTGGCGGCGCGCGGCTCCACCACCGCCGTGCGGCTGAGCAGGCCCCTGGACATCGCCCCCGAGGCGGGCTCCGAACTCGACGTGCCGGCCGCCGCCGACCTGGTGCGCAGGGTCTCCGGCTGGTTCGCCGAGGCGGGGGTGCGGCCGGGCGACCGCGTCGCCATCGCCAAGCGCAACCACTGGGACTACGTGCTCCTGGCCTGCGCCGCCGCACGCCTGGGCGCCGTCCCCGCGTCGCTGTCGGCCCACCTGTCCCCCGAGACCCTGGGAATCCTCCTCCGCAGGCTGGAACCGGCGCTCCTGGTCACCGACACCGCCCTGCTGGAGGCCGCCCGCGGGGCGGGGCACGACCCCTCCGCCCACGCCGCGCGCACCCTGGTGGTGGGGGGCCGCGCCGAGCGGGCCCTGTGCACGGACGACGTGCGGGGGAGCTCCGCGCCGCCGCCGCGCCGTCCGCACCTGGACGCACCGCTCGCCGTCATGCACACCTCCGGCACCACCGGCGTCCCGAAACTGGCCGTGCACTCCACACGCACCATCCTGCGCAGGCTGGCGGGCTTCGAGTCGCACCGGTGGCCGGTGCTGGGCAGCCGGCGCGACGACACGGTCGCCTCCTCCTTCTCCTACGCCCACGGCCGTGCCCTGGCCTGGACGGCCGGGGTGCTGTGGATGTTCCCGGAGGCGGTCTCGCTGATCACCTCGCCCGACTGGGACGAGGCCGGTCCCGCGCTGCGCCGCCACCGGCCCACCACCCTGGAGGCCCAGCCCTCCACCCTGGTGCGCTGGCAGCGGCACGTCGACGGGAAGGGGGACGAGTTCGGGCGCGTGCGGTTGTTCGTCAGCACCTTCGACGCCGTGCACCCGTCCACCGTCCGCACCTTTCTCAACGCCAGCCGCCGACGGGCGCCGGTGTGGATGCAGGGGTGGGGCCAGAGCGAGACGGGTCCGCTGACCTTCCGCTTCCTCACCCGCCGGTCGCTGGCCCGCAGGCAGTGGGTCGACCCCACCACCCGCAACCTGGGGCGGCCCGTCCCCGGTCGGACCCGGCTGCGCGCCGTCGACACGAGGACCCTGCGCCCCCTCCCGGCGGGCGAGCCCGGCCTGCTGTTCTGCCGCACCGACGCGCTGTGCCTCGGCTACGTCGGGGAGGAGGGGCGCTGGCGCTCCAAGCTCGTCGGCCAGTGGTGGAGCACCGGGGACATCGGCTCCGTCGACCGCACCGGCGCGGTCCGCCTGGTGGACCGGGAGGTGGACTCCCTGTCCGACGGCGGCTGCCTGGAGATCGAGGACGTCGTCGACGAACGGCTCCCCCAGGCGCTGGACTGCGTCGTGCTGGGGGTCGCCGACGGCCCGCCCGTGCCGGTCGTGGCCACGGAGGACGGCACCCTCGCCCCGGGGGTCTGGAAGGAGGCCGTCGTCGACCTGCCGACGATGGCCGAACCGGTGGTCCTCACCTGGGGCGACCTGCCGCGCACCGGTACCGGCAAGGTCCGCCGGGGCGCGCTGCGGGAGAGCCTCGGCCTGGGCCCCGACGCACCCGGGAAGGGGAGGTGGACGTGACCGCGACGGCGATCGCCGCCCCTCCGCTGGCGGGGACCGCGGTCCTGGCCTCGGGCGACGCGGTACCGGTGCGCGTCGCGGCGGCACGCCTGCGGGCACTGGGGTGCGAGGTCGTGCGGGGACCCGCCGCGGCGAGCGCCCCCGCGGGCCGGATCGACCTGCTCACCGGTCCGGGAGGCGTCCGGGCCGGGTGCGACCTGGTGTGGTCGGCGTCCCCGGAGCCGTTGGCCGACGAGCGCGACGTCCAGGCCGCGTGCGGCCTGGCGCACCTGCACGGCCTCGCCGGGGGAGGACCGCTCTTCCTGCCCGTCGACCACGCGTCGGTGTGCGCCGGGGTGCTCGCGGCGCAGGCGGTGGCGGCGGCGGTGCTCTGCGCGCTGCGCGGGGGGCCGGCGCTGCGGGCGTCGGTCTCCGTGGCCGGCGCGGCGCTCCTCGCGGTCGCCCCGTACGTCGCCGACGCCACCGCCGCGCGGGGGGCGCCGCCCGCCCCGGGGGAGGGCGAACCGCCGCCCTTCCGCTCCGCCGACGGTGTCCGGTTCGAGATCGAGACCCTCGACCCCGAGGCGTGGCTCCGGTTCTGGGAGGCCCTGGGCGCGCCCGCGCGGGCGGTCGCCACCGGATGGGCGCCCTTCCAGCGCAGGTTCGCCACCGCCGTGTGCCCGCTGCCCGCCGCGCTGTCCGCGACCCTCGCGGCGCTGCCGCTCGCCGTCGTCCGCGACACCGGCCGGGAGTGCGGGGTGGGCGTGGTCCCGCTGCGCCCCCTGTCCGAGGTCGCCGGGGAGGGCCCCGCCTCGCCGTGGCGGCTCCGCGGCGCCGGCGGGGAGCCCGGTCCGGGCCTGCCGCCGTGGCAGGCCTCCGGGACGGGGCCGCTGGCAGGGCTGCGGGTGGTCGAGGCCACCAACCGGGTCCAGGGGCCCCTGGCGGGTCTGCTGCTGACCCTCCTCGGCGCCGACACCGTGCGCGTCGAGCCGCCGGGCGGCGACCCCATGCGCGGTGTCCCGCCCCTGGCCGGAGGCCTCTCCGCCCGCTTCGCCGCCCTCAACCGGGGCAAGGACGCGGTCCGACTGGACCTCAAGACCCCCGGTGGCCGCCGCGCGGCCGCCGACCTGGCGGCCTCCGGCCACGTCCTGCTCTACAACTGGCCGCCGGGCCGGGCCGAGCGGTTCGGGCTGGGGGCGGACGACCTCTCCGCCCGCGCCCCGGGACTGGTCCACGTCCACGCCGACGGGTGGGCCGGCGAGGACCCCGGACCGGGGATCCCGGCCACCGACTTCCTGGTCCAGGCCGACGGCGGGATCGCGGACCTGGTGTCCGTCGGCGGAGCGCCCGCCGCCCCCTCCCTGGTCACCCTCACGGATGTGCTCGGCGGCATCATCGCGGCCGAGGCGGCCCTGGCCGGCCTGCTGCTGCGCGCCCGCACCGGGACCGGTGCGGTGGCGAGGACGGGGCTGGTCGACGCCGCGCGCCTGCTCCGGTGGGCCGGGCGCGGCACCGCCCACCTGCCCCGCCCCGGCACGCCGCCGGCGGCCGGCCCGGCCGAGGCGGCCGACGCCTTCCCGGAGGCCTTCACGACGGTCGGCGGGGCCTCCCTCCCGCGCGCCCCGTGGACGTTCGCCCCCCTGGACGGGGAGGACCTGTGACGGCCTGGACCTCCGGGGCGGGGCTGGTCCTGGCGGACCTCGTCCCCGCGGAGGAGCGCGCCCGGTGGGTCGCGGAGGGCCTGTGCCCCGGCCGGGACCTGTACTCCCTGTTCCTCGACCGGGTGCGGGAGGACCCCGCGCGCGAGGCGGTCGTGGACGGCCGCGGAAGCCTGGACCGCGCCGGGCTGGCGGCCAGGGCCCGGCGGGCCGCCGCGGCCCTGGCCGCAAGGGGGTGCGGCGAGCGCGACGTCGTCGCGGTCCTGCTGCCCGACGGCAGGGACGCGATCGCGGTCGAACTCGCCGTCGCCGCGCTCGGGGCGGTCGCCCTGCCGGTCCCGTACGGGCGCTCCCGCACCGACGTGCTCTCCCTGCTGGCGCGCTCCCGCGCCGCGCTCCTGGTCACCGCCCCCGCCCGCGCGGACGACGCGCCGGACACACCGGTCTGGTGCGCGGACGCCGGGACGCTGGACCCCGGCGGCCCCCTCGCGGGGGCGAGGGCGCCCGAGCCGGCGCGCCCCGACGCCGAATCACCCGCGCGCATCCTCGTCTCCTCGGGATCCGAGGGCGAGCCGACCATGGTCGCCTACTCGCACAACGCCATGGCCGGGGGGAGGGGCAACTACGCGCGGGCCGTGCTGGGCGCCGGGCCCGTCCGCGCCCTCATCCCGGTGCCGCTGGCCTCCTCCTTCGGCTCGCTGGGCATCGTGTCCCTGGTCCGGCTCGGGGCCACCCTCGTCGTTCCGGGGCGGTTCGACCCCGTGGCCGTGCTGCGCTCGGTCGAACGGGACCGCCCCACCCACCTGATCGGCGTGCCCACCATGCTCAGGCGCACCGCGCTGGTCGGGGAGGCGGCCGACACCGGATCGCTGCGGGCGCTCGTGGCCAGCGGCGCGCCCCTGCACCGGGAGGTGCGCGACCTGTGCGAACGCCGCTTCGGCCGACCGGTCGTGAACGTCTACGGCTCCACCGACGGGGTCAACTGCCACACCGCGCACGACCCCGGGGCGTGGGAGCCGGGCATGGCCGGGCGCCCCGACCCGGCCGTCGCCGCAATCCGGGTGTGCGACCCCCGGGGGCGGCCGCTGCCGCCGGGGGAGGTCGGCGAGATCCGGGCACGGGGACCGATGACGCCCCTGTGCCACGTCGCGGACCCCGCACTCGACGCCGAGCGGCGCGACCCCGGCGGATGGGTCCGCACCGGTGACGCGGGCCGACTGGACGGCGACGGGACGCTGTGGGTCGTGGACCGCCTGCGCCGCACGGTGATCCGGGGCGGCGTCACCCTCTTCCCCGCCGAGGTGGAGCGCGCCCTGGCCGCCCACCCCGCCCTGGGCGAGGCGCAGTGCGTCCCGGTACCCGACCCCGACCTGGGCGAGCGCATGTGCGCCTGCGTCTGCCCCCTGCCGGGGGTGGACCCGCCCACGGGCGGCGAACTGCTCGCCCACCTGCGCGACGGGCACGGCGTGGACGTCCGCGCCCTGCCCGAGCACGTGCTGTTCCTCCCCGCGCTGCCGCTCGGCCCGACCGGGAAGGTGTGCACGTCCACCCTGGCCCGGATCGCGGCCGACGCGGTCCGCGACCGACCGACCGTACTCCCAGGAGGCCCACGATGACGGACACAGCCACCGCCGGACCCGGCTACGTCTTCGACAACCACAACGAGAACGCCGGTGACCAGCACCGGTTCCTGGCCGCCGCCTACGACCCGCTGACCACCGGAAGACTGGCGGAGACCGGGGTCGGACCCGGGTGGCGCTGCCTGGAGGTGGGCGCGGGCGGAGGCGGCGTCGCCCGCTGGCTGGCGGGGCGCGTCGCGCCCGGCGGCGGGGTGGTCGCCACCGACGTCAAACCCGACCACATCACCCCGGCCGAAGGGCTGGAGGTGTGGAAGCACGACATCACCCGGGACCCCCTGCCGGAGGCGGCCTTCGACCTCGTCCACTCGCGGCTGGTGCTCCTGCACCTGCCCGAGCGGATCGAGGTCCTGAACCGCCTCGTGCGCGCGCTCAAGCCGGGCGGGGTGCTGCAGCTGGACGAGTTCGACATCACCTACGGGCCGTCGCTGCTCATGCCCGACGCCGGGGCCCGCGAGCTGTACGAGGAGTTCCTGGAGGCGAAGATCCGGCTGATGACCCGGGCCGGGGCCGACCCTGCCTGGGGGAGGAACGCCGCCGAGGCGATGCGCGGCGCCGGGCTGGTCGGCGTCGACCCCCGGCCGCACGTGGAACTGTGGGACGCCGGCTCCCCGGGGGTCCGCCTGATCCGCCACCACACCCTGCACCTGCGCGACGCGTTCGTGCGCGAGGGGATGACGGACGAGCGGCTGGCACGGGTGCGGGACCTGCTGGACGACCCGTCGTTCCGGGCCTGCTCCTGCGTGGTCTACTCCGTGCGGGGCCGCCGCCCCGCCTGACCCGGGCCGCGGCGGCGGACGGCGCCGGCCGCCGCCGCGGGCCGCCCCTCCGCGCCCCGGGGCACCGGGCGCGGAGGGGCGGACACTGCTGTCCGGCGGGCGGCACCCGCCGGGCACGCCCTACCGGGGGACCCGTCCCGGGCGGTGGGCGGCGATCGGGTTCTCCAGCGTTCCGACCAGCTGGAGGGCCCCCGCGGGGTCGTCCAGGTTCACCATCTGGCGGTTGTCGCGGAGCTGGAGCCGGTTCAGGCAGGAGAGCGCGAAACGGTCCGCGAACACGTCGTAGCGCTCGAAGCGCTCGGACAGGTGCGGGACCGACGCCTGGTAGTCGGCGACGCACTCCGCCACCGTCCGCCAGAAGTCCTCCTCCGCCAGGGTGCCCTCGTCGGCGAGGATGCCGTTGAGGAACCGCAGGAAGCAGTCGAAGACGTCGGTGAAGAGCGACAGCAGCCGCTTGTCCTCGGGGACCTCGGCGCGGATGCGCTCCACCGCCTCGGGCAGCTCCGCGTCCGCGTCCATCACCACGATCTCCTCGGCGATGTCCTTCATCAGCACCCGCTGGGGGACCCCGTCGCGCAGGATCAGGATCACGTTCTCCCCGTGGGGCATGAACACCAGGTCGTGCCCGTAGAACGCGTGCAGCAGCGGGACCAGGTAGACGTCCAGGTAGCGGCGCAGCCACACGGCCGGGGCCAGGCCCGACTCGGCGATGAGCGCCCCGGCGAGGGAGCCGCCGTCCGCGTCGGTGTGCAGCAGCGACGCCATCGTCGCGAGCCGCTCCCCCCGTCCGAGCCTCGGCACCGGGCTCTCCCGCCACAGTCCGGCGATCATCTTCAGGTACGGCGAGCCCTTGGCGGCGGCCCGCGCGTAGTGCGAGGTCCGGTAGCCCACCGCGGCGCGCTCGCGCAGCACCCCGACCCCGGTCGCGCGCAGCACCGGGTCCTGCCCGACCAGGTCGGCCAGCCAGTCGTTGATCGCCGGGGTGGCCTCCATGTACTCCGCCGACAGCCCGCGCAGGAACCCCATGTTCAGCACCGACAGGGCCGTCTTGACGTAGTGCCTCTCCGGCTCGGAGGCGTTGAAGAAGGTGCGGATGGACTGCTGGGCCCGGTACTCGTCCGGCCCGTACCCCAGGCACACCAGGTCGCGGCGGGCCAGGTCGGCGGCGAAGGTCACCGAGACCCGGTTCCACCACTGCCACGGGTGGACCGGCACCAGGTGGTAGTCGTCCGGGTCCAGGCCCAGGCCGGCCAGCTCGGCGTGGAAGGCGGCCAGGACGCGGTCGCCGAGCTCCGAGCGCAGGAAGGAGCCGGGGTCGGTGTCGGCGGAGTGGGAGAAGGCGGTGCGCGAGCGCCGCGCGGCCACCCACACCAGGCACACCGGGGCCGCGGCCTCGGGGGCGTAGGCCAGGTACTCGTCGGACCCGAAGCCCAGGCGCCCGTTGTTGGCGACGAAGCACGGGTGGCCCTCGGTCATCCCCGCCTCGATCGCCTGGAAACCGGAGCGCGCCAGCTCCGCGGCGTCCGGCTGCGTGCCCGCCATGCGGAAGGCGCTGCTCGCCAGGGTGCTGGTGATCTCCTCCAGGTAGACCGGCAGGACCTCCTTCCCCAGACCGAGGGTGTCGCGCAGGTCCAGCACGAGCTCCAGCGCGTCCAGGGTGTCCGTCGCCTCCGGGGAGCCGTCGCCGCCGGGGGCGCGGCGGACGATGCTGTCGGCGTCGATCCGCCAGTGGTCCAGGGCCATGACACGCGCCGTGAACCGGTACTCGGCCCCGCTGTCGCAGCGGACGGTGTACGCGCCGTCGACGCCGCGTTCGGGGGTGAGCAGCCGTTCGTGGGAGAACTCGGCCAGGGCCTTGCGGACGAGCAGCCGGTTGGCGCGCTCCCACAGGTCCGGGGACAGGTGGGCGACGCCCTCGCGGGGGTCGGTCGGGGCCCCGGCCGGCCGGGGGGCCCGCCGTTCCCGGGCTGCGGCCGCGGGGCTTGCGGGGTCCGGTGCGCGGACGCCCGGGGAGGGCTCCGCCGTGAAGGTCCCACCGGGGTGGCTGACGGTCATCTGTCGACTCCTCTCATGGGCGCGGCCGCCGCCAGGGCGGAGCGGAACCGGTCGCGGGTACAGGTGCTCAGGTAGGCGTCCTTGCCGCTCTCCCGGAGGGAGACGGTGGACTCGACCCGGAAGCCCACCGCCTCGTTGAGCGCGTGGACGGGTCGGTTGCGCACGTCCGGCTCGACGACGACGCGCTCGGCCCCCGGGGCCGCGAAGGCCAGCTCCATGACCGTCGTGATGACGGCGCGGGTGAACCCGTGGACCGGGGTGTCGGCGGGCGCCACCAGGAAGTGCATCCCGATGTCGCCCGGCAGCACCTCGTAGTGGTGGGCCAGTTCGCTGTCCGCGGGCGAGTAGAGCTCCGCGAGGAAGACGGGCCGGCCCTTCCACACGCCGATGTAGGCCTGCTCGTGGTCGGAGGCGTGCACGGCCCGGAACTGGCGGGCCACGTCCTCCTCGTCGGCCTCGGTCATCAGCCAGAAGCGGGCCCGGGGCTCGGTCAGCCACCCGTGGAGGAGCGGTGTGTCGGCGTCCGGGTCGACGGGGCGGACACCGAACCGGCCCAGCTCGGGGTCGTCCCTGGTCAGCCCGGCCGGGAAACGAGCGGCAGGCGCGGGGCGGCTCATCGGTCGACCACCTCCAGCTCGGTGTCCGGCCCCGCGGGAGCGGAGCCCCCGTCCCGGGCCCCGGGGTCCCGCGGCGCGGGCGCGCCGAACTCCTGGAAGGCGATGGAGCGCTCCACGGCGTAGGGCTCGCGGCCCAGCATCGCGCGGAGGATGTAGGAGTTGCGGTAGGCGCCCATCCCCAGGTCGGGGGAGACGAACCCGTGGGTGTGCAGCTCGGCGTTCTGCACGAACACCGCCCCGGGCGGGGCCTGCGTGCCCGGCCCCTCCGCGTCCCCGCCGGGCCCGTGGGCGTCCGCGTCCACCCGGTAGTCGCGGCGCACCCGGAAGCGCCCGGCCGCGTCCCAGGCCAGCCGGTCGGAGACGGGCCCCAGGAAGTCCGGCCGCCGGTACCGGTAGCCCGTGGCCAGGACCAGCCCCTGCGTGTCCAGGGTGAAGTCGCGCCCCTGGTCGGTGTTGCGCAGCTCCAGGCGGTAGCCGTCCAGCTCCGCCACCCGGGAGGCCCCGGTGACCTCGGTGCCGGTCAGCAGGCGCACGGGGGGCGGGCCGAGCCTGCTCTTGACGTAGAGCAGGTCGTAGATCGCGTTGATCACCTCGGTGTCGATGCCCTTGTACAGGTTCTTCTGGGAGCTCACCAGGCGGTCGCGGGTGGCGTCCGGGAGGGAGTGGAAGTGGTCGGCGTACTCCGGGGAGGTCATCTCCAGGGTGAGCTTGGTGTACTCCAGCGGGAAGAAGCGCGGCGAGCGCGTGACCCAGTTGAGCTGGTAGCCGTGCCTGTCCACGTCCTGGAGCAGGTCGTGGAAGATCTCGGCGGCGCTCTGGCCGCTGCCGACCACCGTGATGCTCCGCTTGGACCGGAGGTCCTCCCCGGCGTACAGGTAGTCCGAGCTGTGCACGGCGTCCCCGTCCAGGCCCCGGCAGGACTCGGGGACGTAGGGCGGGGTCCCGGTGCCGAGCACCAGGCGGCGCGCGCGGTGCAGGCCGGGCGCCCCGGTCGCGGTGTCGGTGCTGTGCAGCAGGTAGAGGGACTGCTCGGGGTCGTACTCGACGGCGTCGACCCGCTGGCCGAAGCGGACCGCGTCGCCCAGCTTGCGGGACGCCCAGCGGCAGTAGTCGTTGTACTCCGTGCGGAGGGGGTAGAAGCGCTCGCGGATGTAGAACGGGTACAGCCGCCCGGACTCCTTCAGGTAGTTGAGGAAGGAGTACGGCGAGGTGGGGTCGGCCAGGGTGACCAGGTCCGACATGAACGGGGTCTGCAGTTCGGCGTCCTCCAGCAGCATGCCGCTGTGCCAGTCGAACTCCGGCTTCTGGTCGAGGAAGAGGCCGTCCAGCTCGGCGATGGGCGCGCTCAGGCAGGCCAGGCCGAGGTTGAAGGGGCCGAGGCCGATCGCGGCGAAGTCGTGGACCCGGTCTCCGCCGTGTGCGCCGGGGCTGTGGTCGCCTGTCAACGGGTCCTCCCAGAGGTGTGCGCGGGGTCGTGCGGTGCGCCGGCAGGCGCGGTGGACGGTGCGCCGCCGGTTCCGGCCACCGTGCCGTGCTCGGCGGCGTAGTGCCGGGCGTGTCCCGCGAGCAGGTCCAGGACCTCGGCGACGTCCTCCCGCGTGCTCCGGGGGTTGAGCAGGGTGAGCTTCAGGTGCGGGCGGCCGTCGACCGTGGTGCGGGCGGCGACGGCGCGGCCCGAGGCCAGCAGGGCCTCCCGCGCGTACCGGTTGGCGCCGTCGGCGGTCTCCTCGTCGACCCCGGGCAGGGCGCACCGGAACACCAGGGTGCTGAGTGTGGGCCGTGTGACCACGGTGAACCGGGGGTCGGCGTCGAGCAGCGACCACCCGGCGGCGGCCAGGTCCAGGACGCTGTCGAAGAGCGCGCCCACGCCCTCGGCGCCCATCGTGCGCAGGGTCAGCCAGAGCTTGAGCGCGTCGAAGCGGCGCGTGGTCTGGAGGCTCTTGTCCACCTGGTTGGGGGCCAGGACCGGGGTGCTGCCGTCGGAGCGGGAGTTGAGGTAGTCGGCGTGGTAGGTGACGTGGCGCAGGGACCGACCCTCGCGCACCACCACGGCGCTGGAGCTGACCGGCTGGAAGAAGGACTTGTGGAAGTCCACGGTCACCGAGTCGGCGCGCTCGACGCCGCTCAGCAGGTGCCGGTGGCGCGAGACCAGCAGTCCGCAGCCGTAGGCCGCGTCGACGTGCATCCACAGTCCGTGGCGGGAGCACAGGTCGGCGATCCGGGGGAGGGGGTCGATGCTGCCGAAGTCGGTGGTCCCGGCCGTGGCGACCACCGCGACGGGGATCAGGTCCTCCCGCAGGCAGCGGCGCAGCTCGGCCGCCAGGGCGTCCGGGCGCATGCGGCGCCGGTCGTCGCAGGCCACGGTGATCACGGACTCGTAGCCCAGTCCGAGGAGCGCGGCCGACTTGGCGACGCTGAAGTGCCCGGCCTCGGACGTCAGCACGCGCATCCGCGGCAGGAGCTCGGAGAGGCGGCCCCCGTGGCGCTCGTGGGCCTCGTCGCGGGCCATGAGCAGGGCCTGGAGGTTGGACTGGCTGCCGCCGCTGGTGAAGACCCCGTCGGCGTCCTCGCCGAAGCCGATGCGCCCGGCGGTCCAGTCGATCAGTCGCTGCTCGATGAGGGTTCCGCCGGCGCTCTGGTCCCAGGTGTCGAGGGAGGAGTTCACGGCGGACAGGACGGTCTCGCCCAGCAGGGCGGGCAGGACCACGGGGCAGTTCAGGTGGCCCATGTAGCGGGGGTGGTGGAAGTAGACGGCGTCGTCGAGGTAGAGGTGCTCGAGCTCGTCCAGGGCGGCGGCCGGGTCGTCGAGCGGGCGGTCCAGGTCGACCTTGTCCATTCCGGGGCGGAGGTCCTCGGCGGTGGCCCCCGTGAACGGCCGGTCCACCCGGGCGATCCGGGCGGCGACCCGGTCCACGGCGGAGCCGGCGAGGACGCGGTAGCGCTCGGCGCTGTGGGCGTCGAAGAGGTGGGCCCGGTGGTCGGTCCCCTCGACGGGCGGGGTATCGGGGGCGTCGTCGGCCCCGGCGTCCGTGGAGCCGCGTCCCCCGGTCGGCGGGTCCTGAACGGACCTCGCGAGGAAGTTCATGGGTCGTCCTCCTGAAGGCGGGCATGCCAAAGGCATCCGTTGGCCGGATGTGGGCATGAGGGGGTGAACTGCGTCGATGCGGTGCCGGGATGCGAAATCCAAGCAAGGGGAGCCTAACCTAACCAAAAGGGGCTCGCACTGTGACCATCCCTACATGCCGAGATGGTTTAACTACGGAGAGTTGCCATCGAGGGTGGCGTTCAGGGGGTTTTCGTCAGCTTTTGTAGCGGTTAGTTCGTTTCTCTGACGCGCGATGATCACAGGTGGCGGGCAGCAACGGCCCCGGACCGACGGCCCTCGGCGCAAGACCCGGCGGGGGCGCGCCACCGGGGACGGATCCGCCCGCAGGGCGGGGAGGGCGCACGGCTCCGGCCGGGGGCCGGAGGCGCTCCCGTAAGGAGCGCTCCTGCGCTCCCGGGCCCGCGGAGGGGAGTCCTCCGCGCCGCGGGGTCTCCGGCCGGTCGGGGGGCAGGCCCCGGGGAGAGGCCCCGCGGCGTGCACGCCGGGTGACGGCCGGGGCGCCTGTCGGCCCGGCGTCCGCCCCGGTTCCACCGGCGGCGGGCGGTCCTCCTCCCGTGGGAAGGCGCCCGCGGCGCTACCGCTCCGGCCCGACCCGCCGTTCGAGGTACATGACGGTGGTGTTCTCCGAGAACCCGCTGCCGCGCATGAGGGCGAGGGAGGCCGTGTTGCCCGTCTCCACGTCGGTGAGGATCCGGGACGCCCCGAGGGCCTCCAGCCCCGCGCAGCACTCACGGACCAGGCGTCCGGCGATCCCGTGGCCCCGGAGGCCGGGGTCCACGGCGATCCACTCCATGTAGCCCCAGTCGTCGCGGTGCTCGAAGCCCATCGAGCCGAGGACGAACCCGACGACCCGCGTGCCGCTCAGCGCCACCCGGCAGGAGGAGCGGGGGCTGTCCAGGTGGCCGGCGGCCGCCGTGAGCGACCAGGAGGTGTACGGCAGGGCGCTCGTCTCGTACACCCGGTGTCCCAGGTCGAGGACCGCGGGAAGGTGCTCCACCGCCATGGGTCCGATGTCCACCCCGGAGCCCCGGGGGTCCGGCGCCGGCGCGCCCTCCTGCCGCTCCACTGGCCTTCCACCCTCCGCCGTCGGACACGGGCGCGTCCCACGCGGTCGTGGTGCGCCCGGGGCTTCGCGGCGGGGGCAGGAGCGCCCCTCGCCGCGGGGACACCGCAGGTGGTCCCGCCCCCGCAGATTATGCCGGACTCCGGAGCCCCGGACGGGGACGCGCACCGTGCCGGGGCGCGGTGCCGCCTCGGCGCGGTGCGGGGAAAGGGGAGGACGCGTGCCGGGAGGCCCCGGGCCGGCGGCCGAGGAGCGCGGCCGGCACGGGCGTCGGCGCGTCCTGCCGTCGGGGCCCGTCGCCGGACGGGCCCCTGCGGATCAGCGGATGTTGATGTCGGTGCAGGCGTAGAAGGCGTTGCCGGTGTCGGCGATGTTCCAGCGGGCCAGGAGCTTGTGCCGCCCGTTGTACCCGGACAGGTCGACGTTGTGGCTCACCGTCGACCCGGGGCGGGCGCCGTTGTCGTTGAACACGGCGATCCGCTGGTTCCCGATGAAGTACTCCCAGGTGCTGGTGGCGTGCGACACCGTCAGGGTCCAGGTGAAGGTCTGGGAGCGGCCCACGTCGGTGACCCGCCAGCCGCGGCTGTCGTCGTTGAGCTCGGAGAACCGCCCGACGCCGCCGTCGCAGCGCATCAGGCCCTTGGGGCCTTCGACGCTCTGCGGCTCCCACTGGATGGAGCCGCACTGCACGATGCCCGCGGCGCACTGGGCCTGGCGGCTCATGGGGTTGGAGACGTAGCCGTGCGCGGACGCGACGCCGGCGGGCATGAGGGTGAAGAAGAGGGCGGTGGCGGCCGCCACGGCGGTCGCGGCGCGGAGTCGGCGGGGGGACGAGCGGGGCTTCATGCGCGGAGCCTTTCCTCGATGACCAGGGAGCGGAGGACCCGGGTCGGGGGGTGAGGCGAAGGTAGGTGGATCGTGACCCTCGGTCAAGGGCCGAGGTGGTCGCGGCGCCGGGCCGTCCCCGTACCGGGCGGGGGACCACCCGGGGGCGGCGGGGTCCCGGCCCGGTCGGCCGGCTTCCGGGGCGTTCCCGGTGATCAGCGAGGGGATCGGTCTCCGGCGGCGCCGGTCCGGTCACGCCGGGAGTGGACCACTCCCGCCATGACCACCGGACCACGGCTGGGGCTACATTCTCCTTACCCCGGGGTCAACGGCCGTTTCCCGGGACCCGGTCCCGGCCCTCCCGCGGCCCTGCGGCCCTGCGGCCCCGCGGCCCCGCGACGGCGCGGCGGTGCACCGCGCGGTCCCGGTGCACACAGAACCGGCCCACCGGGCAACGCGGTGGGCCGGCTCATCGTCTCGGAAGGTTGGGGGAGGTCTCACGTGGTTGTGCCGCGTTGTGCGGCGAGGTCGTAGACGTCGCCTGCGCGGTAGTAGCGCCATCCGTTGGTGGGGCCGGGGAACCAGTCCACGACGCCGTCCAGGCGTCCGGTGCGTGCCCAGGCGGAAACCCTCGGGAAGGCGCTCTCCCGGACACCTCCCGGCGCGGCGGCCCCGGGGAACGCCGAAGGCCAGAGCCGAAGCTCTGGCCTTGGGTGATGCTGGTGGGCGATACAGGACTCGAACCTGTGACCTCTACCGTGTCGAGGTAGCGCTCTAACCAACTGAGCTAATCGCCCGCGTGAAGCGGTGTGAGGTGGAGACGGGATTCGAACCCGTGTAGACGGCTTTGCAGGCCGCTGCCTCGCCTCTCGGCCACTCCACCGAGTCACACGGAAGCGCCTGGGCGCCTTCGCGTCTCCTCCGAGCGGACGACGGGATTCGAACCCGCGACCCTCACCTTGGCAAGGTGATGCTCTACCAGCTGAGCCACGTCCGCTTGCTGCCTGGCCGGTGTCCGCGTCCTCCGCGGCCCCGCCGTGCTGCTGATAAGAACTTTAGCGGAAAGTCGTCAGACGGCAAATCGACGCAGGGAGGACCGGGTCCGCCGCCGGCTCCGGCCCCGGCCCCGGCCCGTGCGGGGCGGCGCCGGGACCCCCGCGCGGAACGGCCGGAGCGGTGGCTCCCGCCCCGGGGCGCCCGGGTGGACAATGGGGGCGCGCTGGTGCGACGACCGGGAGGCGGCATGGGCAGGAACGGCGACATCCGCGGCGACGCCCACCGGGGCGGGGCCCCGGGCACACACGGGACGTCCGAGGACGGGCGGACGCACGGAACACACGCGGACCACGGGTCCCACCTCTCGTGGGCCCGTGCGCGCGCGGAGGCCGTGGCGCTGGGCGGGCTGCGGGGCGCGGAGCCGCGCGAGACCCCGCTGGAGCGGTCGCTGGGCGGGGTCCTCGGCGCGGACGTGCGGGCCCTGGTGGGGCTGCCCGCCTTCGACGCCTCCGCCATGGACGGCTTCGCGGTGGCGGGGCCGGGTCCCTGGCGGCTGGTCGGCAGGCGGCTCGCGGGCGCCCCCGCGGACGGCGCCGGCCTGCGTCCCGGTGAGGCGGTCGAGATCGCCACGGGGGCGAGGGTCCCCAAGGGCTCCGAGAGCGTCCTGCCGTACGAGCGCTCGGTGGTCCGCGGCGGTGTGGTGGAGGGCCGGGTGGAGCGCGGCCGCCACGTGCGGTGGGCGGGCGAGGAGACCGCGCCCGGTGAGACCGTTCTCACGAGGGGGACGGTGATCGGACCCGCGGCGCTCGGGCTGGCCGCGAGCCTGGGGCACGCGACCCTGCCCGTGGCGCGCCCGAGGGTGGCGGCCCTCGTGACGGGGGACGAGGTCGCCACGGAGGGCCTGCCCGGGGACGGGAGGGTGCGCGACGCCATCGGGCCGCTGCTGCCGGGAGTCGTCGACTGGGCCGGGGGCGCTCTCGTGTCCGTGCGCCACCTCGGCGACGACCGGTCGGCGCTCAGGGAGGCGGCGCAGGGCGCCGACGCCGACGTCGTCGCCGTGTGCGGCTCGTCCTCCCGGGGCCCGGCCGACCACTTCCGCGCGGTCCTGGACGACCTCGCGGCCACCGTCGTGGTGGACGGGGTCGCCTGCCGCCCCGGCCACCCGCAGCTGCTGGCGTACACGGACGGCGCCGTCTTCGTGGGGCTGCCCGGCAACCCGGGGGCGGCGCTGGTCGCCGCGGTGACGCTGCTCGCGCCCCTGCTGCGGGCCATGGCGGGTGCGGCCGAACCCCGGGGGAGCCTGCCCGCGGCCGTCCTGGACGGCGGGGTCGAGTCCCACCCGGTGGACACCAGGCTGGTCGCCGTGCGCCTGGTCGGCGGCCGGGCCGTGCCCGTCGGCCACGACCGCCCCGGCAGCCTCCGGGGCGCGGCCCTGGCCAACGCCTACGCGGTGGTGCCCCCGGCCTGGGACGGCGCCGAGGTGGAACTGGTCGGCCTCCCCTGAGGCGGAGGCGTCCGGCCGTCGCCGACACGGGCCCCTGCCCGTCGGCGCCCGACACGCGCGTGGCCCCGGAGGGCGTCCCCCGGGGCCACGGGGCCTCACTTCTCCCACCGGCCGTCCGGTGGTCCGTCCGGGGACGGCGGTGCCGGCGGGAGCCCGGCTCCATCGGCCGCCGGACCGCCGCGGGCCGGGGCGGTCCCGCCGCGCCCCGCTACCGCGCGCCCCGGTCCGGGGCGCCTGCCGCGGACCCCGCGGCCGACGTGCTCCCGGCCGGACCGGCCCCGTCCGGGGCGTCCGCGAGGACCTCGGTACCGGCGGGGCCCACCGCGACCGCGTCCGCGCCGCCCCCGTCCTCCGGGGCGGAGGACGGGGCCTCGACGGTCGGGTTGCCCACTCCCCGCAGCAGCACCCAGACCTGGGTTGCGGCGGCCAGGACGATCACCACGGCGATGACGCTGGTCAGGTGCATCCCGTCGGTGAACGCGGACCGGGCCGCGCCCATGAGGGCGTCGCCGGCGCCGCCGCCCAGGTCGGCGGCGGCGTTCGCGGCGCCGCCCAGGGTCTCCCTGGCCGCGTCGACGGCCTCCGCCGGAACGCCCTCCACACCGGTCAGCTGCGACCGGTAGGAGGCGGTCAGCACGCTGCCCAGCACGGCGACGCCCAGGGCAGCCCCGAGTTCGTAGGCGGTCTCGGAGATCGCCGAGGCCGCGCCCGCGCGCTGGGGCGGGGCCGCGGACATGATCGCGCCGTTGGTCAGCGTCTCGGCGAAGCCCGCGCCGGTGGAGATGAGCGAGAAGCCGAGCGCCACGGTCACCACGCCCGTGGTCACGCCGCTCTCCGGGGCCAGGACCAGGACGGCGAACCCGGACGCGGTCGTCAGCAGGGACCCGCCGATCACCGCGGCCAGGCTCAGGTGCCGCGACAGGCGTACCGCCACCAGGCCCGCGAGGACCGACAGGACGAGGCCGGGGACCAGCACGAGGCCGGCCCGCATGGGCGAGATGCCGAGGACCAGCTGGAGGTACTGCGTCAGGAAGAACAGCGACGACACCAGCGAGAACACGATCATCAGGTTCGTGGCGACGGCCACGCTGAACACGCGGTAGCGGAACAGGCCCACGTCGATGAGCGGGTCGCGGAGCTGCCGCTGGCGGCGCACGAACAGGTAGCCCAGGCCGAGGCCGACGGCGAGGGAGGCGATCGGCACGACGCCGAAGCCCTCGGTGGCCAGCTTCTTGATCCCGTACACGGCGGGCAGCATCGCGGCCATGGACAGGACCGCGCTCAGGAGGTCCAGCCGCCCCGCCTCCGGGTTGCGCGACTCGCGGACCAGCAGCGGCACGAGGACCAGGATCAGCACCATGACGGGCAGGTTGATCAGGAAGACCGAACCCCAGGAGAAGTGCTCCAGGAGCCAGCCGCCCAGGATCGGGCCGAGCGCCGCGCCGCCGGAGAACCCGGAGGCCCAGATGGCGATGGCGAGCAGCCGCTGGCGCGCGTCGAGGAAGATGTTGCGCAGCAGGGACAGCGTGGACGGCATCAGCGAGGCGCCCGCCAGGCCGAGCAGGGCGCGGGCGAGGACCAGGGTCTGCGCCGTGGGCGAGAACGCGGCGATCAGCGAGGCGGTGCCGAACGCCGCCGAGCCGATCATGAGCAGGCGCCTGCGGCCGATCCGGTCGCCGAGCGAGCCCATGGTGATGAGCAGGCCGGCCAGGACGAAGCCGTACACGTCGACGATCCACAGCAGCTGGCCCGCGGTGGGCCGCAGGTCCTCGCTCAGCGCGGGGACGGCGAATCCGAGCACGGTCGAGTCGACCGAGATCAGGATCACGGGCAGGACCAGGACGGCGAGGGCGGCCCACTCCCGCGGCCCGGCGAGGGCCGGGGTCGCTCGGTCGCGTCCGTGCGCGTCGGTGGGGCCGTTCCCGGCCTTGGCGGAGCTCATCTTTCCTCGTTACGTGTTGCTGGTTGCGCGGCACCCCGACCGGGGCGCGGTGGAGGCCCGACGGGAGGCAGCGGACTCCGGGTCGGGAGGGGCGGGAAGTCTGGTCGACCGCGGGCACGCCGCAGGACTCTTCAACCGTCCAGACGGTACAGTACCGTCCGGACGGTACAGTGTCAATCGTGAACGCATCGAACACCCGCGACCGAATTCTCGACTCCCTCCAGGACATCCTCATCGGCGAGGGTTATTCCGGGGTGACCCTGGAGGCCGTCGCCCGCGCCGCCTCGGTGTCCAAGGGAGGGCTCCTCTACCACTTCCCGTCGAAGGCGGCGATGCTCACCGGGCTGATCGAGCGCCTGAGCGCGCTGGCGGAGGAGGAGTTCCGCGAGGCCCGGGAGGGCCCCGAGGGCGTGGTCCGCGTGTTCCTGCGCACGTCGCTGCCGCAGAGCCCCGAGGAGCGCGAGCTGTACTGGGCCGTCATCGCCGCCCTGCGCGGCCGGGAGGACATGCCGGAGGAGGCCACCCGCAGGGTGCAGTACCTGTTCTCGCACTGGGGGGAACTGCTGCACGACGAGCTCACCGACCCCGTCCTGGCCGAGATCATCCTGCGCGCCGGGGACGGGCTGTACATGGCGGCGATCGCCGGCCTGCCGCAGCCCGAACCCGCGCTCACCCAGGAGATGATCGACCGCCTGGTCGAGGCCTCGGACAAGGTCCGCCGCCCCAGGTGAGGGGAGGCGCGGGCCCGGGCCGCGGGGCCCCTCACCTGGGGCGGCGGGCGGGCCCGGGGGAGCGCGCCGGCTCAGGGCCGGAGCTGGAGGACCTGCACCTCCCTGGCGCCCACGGGGACCCGCACGGTCGGGGTGAAGCCCTGGCCCTCGTAGTACCGGATGAGCGCTCCGTCGCCGCCGGACCAGCAGTCCACGCGCACCAGGCCGACGCCCCGGTCGAGGGCCCGCCTCCGGGCGAAGGCGAGCAGCTCGCCGCCGACGCCGGCCCCGGTGTGCTCCCGGGAGACCAGCAGGAGGCGCACGTAGAGTTCGGGCTCCCCGGCCGGCGGCGCGTACGCGGGGGCCTCCTCGCGGACGGTCAGGACCCCGGCCGGGGAGCCCTCCGCCTCGGCCACCCACATCCCGTCGGAGACCAGGTCCTCGACGAGCCGCACCCGGTCGGGGTCGCGCGACCACGGTGTGTCGCCCCACTGCCCCGACCGCCCGCGCGCGGCCAGCCACGCGACGGTGCGGTCGAACATCTCCAGCACCGCCGGTAGGTCGGCCGGGCCTCCCTGCCGTAGCCTCATGTGTCCGCCTCACGCTTCGGGGAACGATCACGACCGGGACACGATAGCGGTCCGGTGCGACGACAGCTGAGCGGGGAAGGGGTTCCAGGACCCCGGTCCGGGTGTCGCCGCGGGCTCCGGGAGGTGACAATGTGGTGCTGTTCACGTGTCCGGGATCGTGGTTTACTTCCCAGTAACTTCGTAGCCGCCGCCGGGCCCCGCAGCAGTCGGGTGCCTGCCCACCCCGCGAGGTGAAGTGTGCACTACCTCTACGAGTGGGGCGTGCCGTGTCGACCGGGACGGCCCCCTTCGCGAGACTGTTGCCACCTCGCCGGAGCGTCCACGGGGTGAGAACACGCAGACGGGAAAGCGGGGGGCGGATGCACAGGCTCACCAACCAGGTACGACCGTACGCCTGGGGAGCGCGCACGGCCATCCCGCGCCTGCTGGGCGCCGACCCCGACGGCACGCCCCAGGCCGAGCTCTGGCTGGGCGCCCACCACGGCGCGCCCAGCACCGCCCACTGCGAGGACGGGCCCAGGCCCCTGCCCCGCCTCATCGCCGACGACCCGCACCGGGTGCTGGGGCACGGGACCGCCGAGCGGTTCGGCGGACGGCTGCCCTTCCTCCTCAAGTTCCTGGCCGCCGAGGCGCCCCTCTCCCTCCAGGTGCACCCCGACGCCACCCGCGCCCGGGCCGGGTTCGACGCCGAGGAGCGCGCGGGCATCCCCCTCGACGCCCCCCACCGCAACTACCGCGACCCCCACCACAAACCGGAGCTCCTGCTCGCCCTGGAGCCCTTCGAGGCGCTGTGCGGCTTCCGCGAGCCCGCGGCCACCGGCGCCGAGCTGCGCGGGCTCACGTGCGAGCTGGCCGTGCTGCTGCGCGCGGACCTGGCGGTGCCCGACACCCACGCGGCCCTGCGCTCGGCCCTCACACGCCTGCTCACCCTCCCCGACCGCAGCAGGGAGCGCCTGCTCGACGAGTTCGTCGCCGAGTGGTCCGCGTCCGGCCCCCGGGGGACCCACGGCGACATCGTCGCCGACCTCGCCGTCCGCTACCCGGGCGATCCGGGCGCGGTCGCGTCGCTCCTGCTCAACAGGGTCACACTGGGGCCGGGGCAGGCCCTGTTCCTGCCCGCCGGCAACCTGCACGCCTACCTCCAGGGGACGGCGGTCGAGGTGATGGCCAGCTCGGACAACGTGCTGCGCGCGGGGCTGACCGCCAAGCACGTGGACGCCCCCGAACTCCTGGACGTGGTGGACTTCTCGGTGCTGCCGATCCCCTACGCGCGGCCCGGCCTGCTGGAGGGGAGGCGGGAGTTCCGCCCGGCCGCCCCCGAGTTCGCCCTGCACGAGATCGGGCCGGGCCGCGTCGCGGCCCACCTGCCGGGGGAGGGGCCCACGGTGGTGCTGGCCCTGCACGGGCGGGTGGAACTGGTCGCGGAGGTCGGCCAGGGCCTGACCCTGGAACGCGGGGAGTCGGTGTTCGTGCAGGCGGACAGCGGGCCGATCAAGGTCGAGGGGCACGGGCACGTCGTCGCGGCCACGGTCGGCTCCCACTGACGGAGCGGTCCGCCGCCCGCGCCGGACGGGAGCGGTCGCGCGGCCCGGACGCGCGGGGAGGTGTCCGCGCGCCGATACCCTTGGCCTCTCTGTTCCCACTGAACACACGAGGGGTACCACCATGGCGCTCGAGCGTCCGGAGATCGACTTCATCGAGGGCCCGCCGCCCGCCGACCTGGAGATCACCGACATCAAGGTCGGCGAAGGCGCGCAGGCCGGCCACGGCAGCACCGTCGACGTCCACTACGTGGGCGTCGCCTTCTCCAGCGGCGAGGAGTTCGACGCCAGCTGGAACCGGGAAGGCCCGCTGAGCTTCCGGCTCGGGGCCGGCCAGGTCATCTCCGGCTGGGACCAGGGCGTCCTGGGCATGCGCGTGGGCGGCCGGCGCAAGCTGGTCATCCCCCCGCACCTGGCCTACGGCGACCGCGGCGCCGGCGGCGCCATCAAGCCGGGCGAGACCCTGATCTTCGTCTGCGACCTCGTCGGCGTCCGCTGACCTGACCGGCGCCGGGGGCCGGGCCCCCGGACACGCGGAGCGCGGAGGGGCCCGCGCCGTGCCCACGGGTGCGGCGCGGGCCCCTCCGTCCGCCTAGCCCAGGGTTGCGCCCACCTTGATGTGGCCCTTGAGCAGGTCGCGGGCGATCGTGCGGCGCTGGATCTCGTCGGTCCCCTCGAAGATGCGCAGCAGCCGGACGTCGCGGTAGAAGCGCTCGATCGGCAGTTCGCGGGTGTAGCCCATGCCGCCGTGGATCTGCATGACCCGGTCGACGATCTCGTTGGCCTTCACCCCGCCGAAGAGCTTGGCGATGGACTGCGCGTGGCGCGAGTCCCGCCCCACCGACACCTGCCAGGCGGCGTGCAGGACGAGCAGGCGCAGGGCCTCGATCTCGGTCTGGGAGTCGGCGATCATCCACTGGATGGCCTGGCGGTCGGCGATGGGCGCCCCGAACGTCTCGCGGGTCCGGGAGTACTCGATCGCCATGTCCAGCAGGCGCTCGCACCCGCCGAGCGCGCGGGCGGGCAGCAGGTAGCGGCCCTTGCCGATCCACTTCATGGCCAGGGAGAACCCGTGCCCCTCCTCGCCCAGGATGTTCTCGTGGGGCACGCGCACGTCCTGGAAGACCAGGGAGGCGGGGCGGCGCTCGCCCATGGTGTCGATGGGCTCGGAGGTCCAGCCCGCGTCGCGGTCGACGAGGAAGCAGGTCACGCCCCCGTCGGCGCCCTTCTCCGGGTCGGTGACCGCGAAGACCATGGCGAAGTCGGCCTCGTTGCCGCCGGTGATGAAGGTCTTCTCGCCGTTGATCACCCACTCGTCGCCGTCGCGGACCGCGCGGGTGCGGATGGCCTTGGCGTCGGAGCCCGCGCCGGGCTCGGTGATGGCGAAGCAGGAGCGGCGCTCGCCGGCGATCGTGGGCAGGAGGTAGCGCTCCTTCTGCTCCTCGTTGGCGTGGTACAGGATGTTGTCGGCCTCGCCGCCGAACTTGAAGGTCAGGAAGGTTCTGCCCAGTTCGATCTCGATGATGGCCGCGGTGACCGGGTCCAGGCCCATGCCGCCGTACCCGGTCGGCGTCTCCACGCCCCAGAAGTCGGACTTGCGGGCCAGTTCGCGCAGGCGGGTGCGCTCCTCGGAGTTCAGGCCGGGCGGGTGGCCCTCGCGCTCCCGGCGCAGCACCTCGTTCTCCAGCGGCATCAGCTCCCGCTCGACGAAGGTCCGCACCCAGTCGCGTACGGCGCGCTGTTCTTCGCTCAACGAGAAATCGATCACGGCCTGCTCCCCAGTAACCTAACAGTGTTCGGTTATTTGAGGGTACGGTGTGCCCGGCCGTGCGTGCAAGAGGTCGCGGCCTCGGGGTTCCCACGCGTTCGGGCCGCGGACCGGAGGGGACCGGCTCCCCCGCGGCAGTGCCCCGCCGACACCGCGGGGACCCGGCGCCGGACGTGCGCCGCGTACTGACGTGCGATGATCGGGCCGGGCGCCGGACGGACCGGGCGCCTCCCGCAGTGGAGAGAGGGATCCCCGTGGCCCGACCCAGGACGCCGATCCTGAGCAGACCCGCCATCCGGCTGGCCGCGCTCACGCTCATCGACCGCGACGGTCTCGACGGGCTGTCGATGCGCAAGCTGGCCCAGGAGCTCGACGTGCAGGCCGCCTCCCTCTACAGCCACTACCGGACCAAGGAGGAGCTGCTCACCGAGGTCGCGGACGAGGTCACCGCCCACATCGACGTCTCGGGGTTCGACGGCGGCGACTGGCGCGAGGGCCTCACCGTCTGGGCGCGCTCCTACCGCGACGCCCTCGCCGAGCACCCCCACCTGCTCCCGGTCGTGTCCGCCGGCCCCGGCCGCCGGGAGGAGGCGCTGCGGCGCGCCGACGCCGTGCACGGCGGGCTCGTCGGCGCGGGCTGGCCGCCCCGCTACGCCACGATGATCGGCGCCTCCACGAAGTACCTCGTCGTGGGGGCCGCGACCAACTCCTTCGCCCGGGGGTTCGACGACGACGTGCGCGTCTACCGGGACCGCTACCCCAACCTGTCACAGGCCCACCGGCTCGCCGAGCACGCCGCGGAGATCGACGACGCGAGCTTCGAGCTGGCCCTGTCGGCCTTCCTGGACGGGCTCACCGACGTCTTCGCCAGGGTGCGGGTCACACCCCACGACTGACCGCGCACGCGGGAAGGCGCGGCGCGGTCCCCGTCCAGGACCGCGCCGCGCCGGCTGCCCGGGTCCCCGGACCCGCGGGCTCAGGAGCCGGTCGGCCTCGTCTCGGCGTTGCCCTCGATGGCGGTGCGCTCCAGCCGGTCCAGCAGGGAGCCGTTCGCCGGCACGGTCCGCAGGGCGACCTCCTTGCCGTACCTGATCCGGGCGAACGCCTCCGGGAGCCGCGCCTCCAACCGCCGGTACGCGACCCGGCCGAGCCACCACGCCGCGAGCGCCCCGTTGAGCACGCCCACCGGCGCCGCCGCCCACGGGAGGCCGGCCAGGCCGAGGAACACGGCGGCGAGCACGGCGGGCGCCGACAGCAGCGGCAGGGCCACCAGCGCGATCCACACCTGCACCTGGTTGTCGCCCGAGTCGTTGGCGTCCACCCTCAGCTGCGGGTCCACCCCGGGGGAGAGCGCCACCACCGACAGCAGGAGCGCGAGCCCGCTCCCCACGCCGAAGAACACCGCCATACCGGTGACCACGTACGGCCACGCCCAGGGCGAGCCCGTCGCCACGACGAACACCGCGCTCAGCAGGGTCGCGCCCGGCACGATCAGCAGCAGGATCGCCACCTGGCGGCCGCGCACGTCCGCCCGCACCGTGTCCCGGCCCTGGCCGACCACCGACAGCCACAGCGCGGTCCCGTCGTGCCCGTACATGTTCGAGGTGGCCAGCGCCATGATGAAGGCCGCGATCACCCCGGCGAACGGCGCGAAGAAGGAGAACGTGCCGCTGGACCAGGTCAGCAGGCCGATGAACAGCGCCGCCCACAGCGACGCGCGCAGTTCCAGGCCGCGCCACGGGTCGCGCCACCACTGGCGCAGCTCCTTGCCGACCACCGCGCCCAGGGGGGTGTCCGGCAGCAGGGGGAACCGGGGCCCGCGGGACGTCGGCGGACGCGCGCCCAGGGGCCTGCCCCGGCGCCGCACGCCGCGCGCCCCGACCCGGGGGGCCAGCAGTACGGCGGTCACCGCGACCAGCGCCCCGGTGAGCAGCGCCAGCGCGCCGATCCAGGCGGAGGCCGCCCCCCAGGACCCCGCGGCCGCGGCCTGGACGGCGAGCACCGGCCAGGAGGTCGGCAGGGCGGAGAGCACCGCGCCGACCGCGCCCTCGCCCAGACCGTTCTCGCTCAGGCCCAGGGTCGCGGTGAACGCGGGCTGGACCGCCATCCACCCGAAGAAGAGCCCGGCGAGGATCAGGCCCCACTGCACCGACGCGATCTCCATCCCCAGCCGCGAGTGCATCGCCGCGCCCAGGGCGCGGAACACCAGCCTGGACAGCGAGACCACGAACACCCACAGCAGCAGGATCCCCGGGACCGCCACCAGCAGGGCCGCCGGGTCCACCGCCAGCGCGTGCCAGGACAGGGCGGCCAGCGCCACCAGGGTCAGGGCGGGGCCGATGTCGAAGAACATGGTCAGCAGCAGGATCGCGCCCAGCCGGCGCCGGTCCAGGGGCAGCAGCGCGAAGTACTGCGAGCGCAGGACCCCCGTGCCGTTGGCGACGGTCGGACCGAGCATCCAGGCCGCGGCCCACACCGCGAACACCAGGGACAGCAGGTCCGCCCGCACGGCGTCCGAATCGGCCGCCAGGGCGAAGTACCAGGTGATGCCGAGACCGAGGACCGCGAGGGCGGTCCCGAACAGGCGCATCCCCGCGGGGGAGTGGCGCAGCAGGGTGAACTTCAGCCGGATCAGGAGGACAGCCACGCCAGTTCCCCCTCCCCGACCTCGCGGGCGCCCACCAGGCGGACGAAGGTGTCCTCCAGGGTGGCGTCCGCCCCCCGCACGTCCGCCAGGGATCCGTCGGCCAGCACCCGGCCCCGGGCGATGACGGCCACCCGGTCGGTCAGCTGCTCCACCAGCGCCATCACGTGGCTGGAGACCACCACCGTGCCGCCGCCGTCGGTGAACCGCCGCAGGATCGCCGTGAGCACCCTCGCCGACACCGGGTCCACCGCCTCGTACGGCTCGTCGAGCACGAGGACCTTCGGGGCGTGCAGCAGGGCGGTGGCCAGGCCGATCTTCTTGCGCATGCCGGTCGAGTACTCCGCGACCAGGACCGAGTCCGCCTCGGCCCCGTCCAGCTCCAGCACGCGCAGCAGCTCCTCGCTCCGGGCCCGGACCACCCCCCGTTCGAGCCCCCGCAACCGCCCCCAGTGGTCGAGGAGCTCGCCGCCGGTCAGGCGCTCCGGCAGGGCCAGGCCGTCCGGCAGCACCCCCAGCAGGCGCTTGGCGGAGACCGGGTCCCCCCACACGTCCGTGCCCAGGACCCGTGCGGTCCCGCTGTCCGGGCGGAGCAGCCCCACCGCCATGGACAGCGACGTGGTCTTGCCGGCCCCGTTGGGGCCGACCAGTCCGAGCATCGCCCCGCGCGGGACGGACAGGGACACCCCGTCGGCCGCCCTGGTCTCGTTGAAGGTCTTGGTCAGCCCGTCCAGTTCCAGCGCGGGCACGTTATCGCTCATCCCCCCATGCTCGGGCTGCGGGGACCCGGGCGCATCGTCCGAGTGGTCACGGCCGATCGGCCGATCGGCCGCCCGTGGGGCGGTCCTCGGACGGAGGCGGGCGGGGCGGCGGCGGTTCTAGGCTGGTGGCGACGAGAGGGAGGGCGGCCAGTGCGCACCACACCGGCGGCGACCGGGGGGAGGAACGGGGAGGGGGCGGCGCCCGGGGCCGCGGGGACGCCCGGGGGCTCCCGCCGGCGGTGGCGGGACGCGGTCGTGGACGCCCTCCTGTTCGCCACCGCCTTCCTGTGGTGGCTGAACGTCTCCGTCGGCTACTTCGCCGGGCACCTCATCGGCCTGTCGCACTACGTGCCGGAGTGGCTCTTCGTGCCCGACGCGGTCGCCGGGGCGGTCGGCTGCCTGGTGCTCCTCCTGCGCCGCAGGCGCCCCCTCGCCGTGGCCCTGGTCCTGTGCGTCCTGGCGGCTTTCTCCAACTCGGTCACCGCCGCCCTGGTCGTCGGCCTCGTCGGCCTCGCGATCCGCCGCCCCTGGCAGCAGGCGGCGTGGGTGGTGGCGCTGACCATGCTCCTGGGCCTGCCCTGGCTCGTCACCGTGCCGCCCGGCCGGGTCGAGAGCGTCCTCTCCGTCGCGCTCGCGGCCTCCCTCGTCACGGGCAGCGTCGGCTGGGGCGTCGCCGTCCGCGCCCGCCGCCAGCTGGTGGAGCGCCTGCGGGCCGACGTCCGGCGCGAACGCGCGGACCGGGAGCGGCGGCTGGAGGACGCCCGCACCGAGGAGCGGCGCCGTATCGCCAGGGAGATGCACGACGTGGTCGCGCACCGCATGTCCCTGCTGTCGGTGCACGCCGGAGCCCTCGCCTACAGGACCGAACGGGCCGAGGCGGGCGCCGCCGCGCCGCTGGAGGCCGCGGAGCTCGGCGCCGCGGTCCGGGTCATCCGGGACAACGCGCACCGCGCCCTGGAGGAGCTCAGCGGGGTCCTGGAGGTCCTGCGCTCCACGGACACCCTGCTGGGCGGGGCGGACGACCACGCCGGCACCGCCGCTCCCGCGGCGGGGCTCGCCGACGCCGGGCGGCTGGTCGGGGAGGCGGTCGCCGCGGGGCAGCGGGTGGGGTGGGAGCTCGACGTCCCCGCCGGGGCCGAGCCGGGGGGTCAGGTGGCGCGCACCGTCTACCGGGTGGTGCAGGAGGGGCTGACCAACACGCGCAAGCACGCCCCGGGGGCCAGGGTGGCCGTGCGGGTGGCCGGCGGCCCGGGGCGGGGCGTGGAGGTGTCGGTGACCAGCGCGCTGCCGGTCGGGGTGGTCCCCGGCGAGATCCCGGGCGCGGGCGCGGGCCTGACGGGGCTGGCCGAGCGGGTCGCGCTGGAGGGCGGCGAGCTGTTCCACGGGGCGCAGGGCGGGGTGTTCCGCCTGTCCGCGACCCTGCCGTGGCCGGAACCCCCGGAGGTGCCATAGTGGTGGCCGTGCCTACCGACCCCGTGCGCGTACTCCTCGTCGACGACGACCCCCTGGTGCGCGCGGGGCTGCGGATCATGCTCTCCGGCGACGACCGCATCGAGGTCGTGGGCGGGGCGGGCGACGGCTCCGAGGCCGCCGCGGCCGTCGCCGAGCACCGCCCCGACGTGGTGCTGATGGACGTGCGCATGCCCGGCGTGGACGGGATCACCGCCACCGAGGGCCTGCGCGGCGGAGCATCGGGCGGGGAAGGCGCACGGCCCCAGGTCATCGTCCTGACCACGTTCGACGCCGACGCCACGGTGGTGCGGGCCCTGCGGGCGGGCGCCGCCGGATACCTGCTCAAGCACACCGAGCCCGAGCGCATCGTGGAGTCGGTGCTCCGCGCCGCGGCCGGAGAGCCCGTGCTCTCGCCGGGCGTGGCCCGCGCGCTGATGGACCGGGTGGCCGGGGAGGACCCGGCCGAGCGCTCCGAGGCGCCCACCCGCAGGGAGCGGGCACGGCGGAGACTGGAGCTGCTCACCGAACGGGAGCGGGAGGTCGCCGAGGCCGTGACCGAGGGACTGTCCAACGCGGAGATCGCGGAACGCCTGTACATGTCCATGGGGACGGTGAAGTCCCACGTGTCCAGCGCGCTCGCGAAGCTGGACCTGACCGGCCGCGTGCAGCTGGCCCTGCTCACCCACGACGCGCGGTCGGAGGACTGACCGGCGCGCGCCGGGCACGGCGGGGCGGGCAGGCCCCGGGACCCCCCTGTTCCCAGCAAACCGCACGCCGCCCCGGGGCGCCAGACGGTTCCCGGGCCTGTGGACGGCGCGTCGTCGCCGCGGGGGCGGGCGTGCCCGCCCGCGGCCCCCGCCCGCGGCCCCCGGTCGCCGCCCCCGCTCGCGTCGGCTGCGGGCATCGCTACGCGGCCCCGCCGTCGTCGGTCGCCCGCGCGGTCCCCCCGCTGCGGTCGGAGGCCCCGCGCGTGCCCGGGGCAGGGGCGAACTCGTGGACCCGCCAGGCCACCCTCCCGACTGCCCCGGGCGTGCCCCGGCGCGGAACGCCCGCCCGTCCCGCCGCTCCGCCGCCCGCGGGGTCGGCCGGGCTCAGTCCCGGGCGGCCGCGACCAGGGCCCGCGCGAGGCGGTCCGCCTCACCGCCCTCGGGGAAGGGGGTGCCGGTGGCCAGACGGACCAGGACCGCCCCGGACAGCAGGTCGGCGACCAGCGGGGCGCGGTCGGGGTCGGAGACCTCCCCGCGTGCGGCGGCGCGGGCGAGGACCTCCCGGACCAGGGTCGTCCGCTGCTCCAGGAGCGAGCGCAGGACCGCGGCGCCCTCCCCGTCCCGGAGGGCGTCGGAGAGCGCGTGCCGGGCCAGGGCCTGGAGCGGAGTCCCGCCGAACACCCCCTGGACGACGCCGACCGCTGCGGTGAGGTCGCCCTCCAGCGACCCGGTGTCGGGCACCTCCATCCGGTCGGCGCCGACCTGTCCGGCGACGGCCGCCACCAGGTCCCGCTTGGTCGGGTAGCGCCGGAACACACTCGTGCGCCCGACCCCCGCCCGGGCCGCCACCTCGTCGAAGGTCAGCCCGAACCCGCGCTCCACCAGCAGTTCCAGCGCCGCGGCGCGGATCGCCTCGTCCACGGCCGGATCGGGACGGCGGCCGCCCCTGGCCCCATTCCCCGCGGTGCCCATGATGCTTCCTCCCGGGCCTTGACAGCAGTAGAGGTACTCGTAGTATCGGTACTCGGAGTTCCGGTACCCAGAGTACCGGAAGAGGCGTACCAGCCGCCGCGCCCCCCGAGGAGCACAGCCATGAGCGTCACCATCGTCGGAGCGGGGCCCACCGGCCTCATGCTCGCCGGAGACCTGGCCGAGGCCGGGATCGACGTCCGGGTCCTGGAGAAGCGCGCCCGGGAGACCGGTCCGACCCGCGGGTTCGCCGTCCACGCCCGCGCCCTCGAACTGCTCGACGTGCGGGGGCTCGCCGACACCCTCGTCGCCCAGGGCTTCCCCGTGCCCGAGGTGCGCGTCGCCTTCGGCGACGGCCGCGGGCTCACCCTCGACATGCGCCACCCCGAGAGCCGCTTCCCGTTCGTCCTCGTGGTCCGGCAGGGCCGTACCGAGGCCCTCCTCCGGCAGCGGGCCGAACGGCTCGGCGTGCCCGTGGTCCGGGGCGCCGAGGTCACCGGGCTCGCCCAGGACGGGGACGGCGTCGACCTCACCGTCCGCACCGCCGACGGCGAGCGCACCGAACGGGCCGACCGCGTCGTCGGAACGGACGGCGCGCACAGCACCGTCCGGGAACTCCTGGGGGTGCGGTTCAGCGGCCACGGCTACGACACGCGCATCCTGCTCGCCGACGTCCGGCTCAGGCAGGAACTGCCGCCGGCGGTCAACCCGTTCGTCGGACCCGACGGCGTCGCCCTCCTCCCGCCCTACGGCGACGGCTGGTACCGCGCCACCGTCTGGGACCGCGCCCGCCAGGACGCCCCGCCGGGCGGACCGGTCGACGCGGAGGAGGTCGCCGAGTCCCTCCGGCGGCTCTCCGGCGGCGTCCTGGACGTCGCGGAGGTGCGCTGGTCGGCGCGCCTCCTCAGCGAACGCCGACAGGCGAGGGACTACCGCGTCGGCAGGGTCCTGCTCGCCGGGGACGCCGCGCACGTCCACTCGCCCATGGGCGCCATGGGCACGAGCACCGGCCTCCAGGACGCGGCCAACCTCTCCTGGAAGCTCGCGGCCGTCGAGAAGGGGTGGGCGCCCGCCTGGCTCCTCGACTCCTACGAGGCCGAGCGCCACCGGGCCGGCCGCGCCACCCTCCGCCTCAGCGACATGATCCTGCGCGCGGCCGTCGCCCCGGCGCCCGTGCGCGCGGTGCGCTCCCGGGTGGTTCCGGCGCTGGCCGGCGTCCACGCGTTCGCGGACAGGGTCCGCCTGCGGCTCGCGGGGCTCGGCCACTCCTACGAGCTCCCCGACGGCCTCACCGTCTCCGACACCACGGGCACGCGCGTGGACGACCTGCCGCTCACCGTCGGGGACCGGCCCGCGCGGCTGTACGAGCTGATGGACGGCGTCCGCTTCACCCTGCTCGACGCCTCCCCCGACGGCGCCGCGGCCGAGGCGGCCCTGCCCTGGGCGGACCGGGTCCGGATCCTGCGGGTCCGGGGCGACCTGCCCGGCGGGGCGCAGGTCCTCCTGGTGCGCCCCGACGGCTACGCCGCGTGGGACGACGCACACCCCGACGCGGAGGAGGAGCGGACCGTGCTCCGGCAGTGGGCCGGAGCGGAGGCGGGCGGGCCGCGGCCCTGAGCCGGCGGTCGGGACGGCCCCGCCGTTCGGCGCATTCACCGGCGCGGCCTCTCTCCCGTGGCGCCTGTGAACGTCGAGAAAAGGAACACATCGGGCCACGAAAGGAGAAAACACAGAAAGGCGACCGTGGATATCACAGGACGCTTTTCCCGCCAAGGAAGGAACGAAGCCAGAAAACGGTCCGGGGCCGCTCCGCGGACGGGGGCGTTGGTAGCTTTGACCCAGTGCACCCGTGACGCCCCGCCCCGTCCGGGGAGGGGCGACCGACGAGGAAGGCGGTCCCCCGTGGCCAGGACGCGTGTGATCTGGGCGAAGAAGCTCCCGGAGGTCTACAGCAAGCTGGACGAGATCGACAAGGTCATCGCCGGCCACCTGGAGGGAAGCCTCCTGGAGCTGGTGAAGCTGCGCTCCTCGGTGATCAACGGCTGCTCCTTCTGCGTCGACCTGCACACCCGGGTCGCCCTCAAGCAGGGGGAGACCCAGCGGCGGCTGTTCCTCGTCTCCGCCTGGTACGAGGCGGGGGCCGTCTTCACCGACGCGGAGCGGGCCGCCCTCGCGCTCACCGACGAGATGACCCGCCTGGGCGAGCACGGGGTGTCCGACGAGACCTACGACGCCGCCGCCGAGCACTTCGACGACCAGCAGCTGGCCGCGCTCATGTCCGCGATCGCGATGATCAACCTGTACAACCGGCTCGCGGTCACCAGCCACCTGCACCCGCCCGCGAACTGACCGGGCGGAGGGCACGGGCCGAGGGCCCCGGCCGCGGGGGGGGGGGGGGGGGGGCCGCCGGGGGGGGCGGCCCCGCCCCCCCCCCCCCCCCCCCGACCCCCCCCAAGACAACCAACCACACCAACACCGCCAACGCCGCGGGGAAG
>NZ_JBEXSY010000037.1:0-65412 GCF_040613895.1 Nocardiopsis sp. NPDC006198
GGCGGCGGTGAGATCAGGGCCGAGATCGCCGCGATGACCCTCAAGGACAACGGCCTCGTCGCGGCGCTGGAAGCCGCCCTCGACCACCCCCGTTGCTTCTGCCGCTGCGAAGGTCTCTCGGTCACAGGAAAGAAGTGATCGTGATGGAGCCCTCCCGCTGGTCACGGGCAGTGACCATCGCTGCTGTGCTGATGCTCGCGGGCATCGCCGCGGTGGTGTCCTACTCCCACATGTACGAACTCGCTCTACGCCACGGCGAACCCCCGTGGAGAGCAGCCCTGTTCCCGCTCTCGGTGGACGGCATGATCGTCGGCGCCTCCATGACGCTGCTCAGCGACGCCCGCTACGGACGCAAGGGCGGTCTGCTGCCATGGGGTTTGTTGATCACCGGCTCGGCCGCCTCCTTGGCGGCGAACGTGGCGGTCGCCGACCCCACGATGTGGTCGCGGATCATCCATGCCTGGCCCTCGTTCGCACTGATCGGTGCGTACGAGTTGCTCATGAGGGAGTTCCGCACGGCCGCGCGCACCGTACGCAGTGTGTCCGCAGACGATGAGCAGGATTCGAGGGGGGAGTTGGACCCTTCTCAGGGAGCCGCTCTGCACCTTGTGGATGCGTCGGGGCACAAGAAGGTTCCTCAACCCCACTCACCGTTCCAGGCCCGAGCGTGGGCGTGGGCTGAAGAGTGGGAACAGGAGCACGGAGAGCTGCCCGACGGGAAGAAGATCGGTGAACGCTTCGGTCGAAAGGAACGCTGGGGTCGTCTGGTGAAGGAACGCGGTCTCTATGAGCGTGGGTCCTCTTCACGGAGGACCGTCAAGGAAGTCACGGAGACCGGCGGCCACGTGTGCAAGCGCCACACCGAAGTGGCCTTGTTGCAGTGAAAAGGGGCGGTAATCTCCGGCCTATCTCTGCTGCTGGCAAGGGCCGGTAGCTGTGAAGGCTTTTTCGGGTGTGAACTGACCGGGGTGGGACAGGGCGAGTTCGGCCTCCCACCGGCCCTCAGGGACTACCCCGCAGGCGCGGGGACGAGTTTACGTGGTGTACCTGCGTACGGGGGAGCCCGGGACGGGCCTTGACCCTGGATCTTGGACACACTCTCCTTGGCGCTAAACACCAGGCGGTCCCACGCCGTTCCGGCCGATCCGCGACCGAGGGAGCAGTGGTAATCGCGTTCCCACTGGTCGGTGATCAATTCCAACACCCCGTCCGGTAGGGCGTCATCGGGCTCGGCATCGATTCCGATAGATCGAGCCCGCTCGACGGAGGCCACGGCTGCCGCCGAGTAGCCGTCCGTGTGCGTCGTTGAGCCGACCACGGAATCCGGCCATGGCGGGGCGCCTCCGACGCCGGGGACCATAGGCGGCCGGTCCAGCCAGAAGGGCGCAAGGGCTCTGCGAACACACGCGCGCGCCGTGGTGAACTCCCTCCGGCGTACCGTGACCGCTCGGCTGAGGTAGGCGCGTTCTTCGTCGAACAGGGCTTCGTCCACGTGCACCGTGGTCTCCACCCATTGCACGAACTCAGGAATGATGCCGATGGCGATCGCCGCCGTGTGCGGATCCGGCGGCTGCCGCACGCCACCACGCCTGCCCGCTGGGCGGCAGCAGGTGGACCGGGTCGTAGTAGGGAAACGCCTCCGTTTCATCCTGATCACTGCCAGTCGGCCCGAAGGACGTTTTCCAGTAGGAAATCCCGCGTTCCTCGTCGTAAAGGCTCACCTGGTGCACCCACTTCTTTCCTGCGTACGGCACATCACAGATCAACCGAGGGGTGGCAAATCCGGGCAGGTGACCCATGATGGCCTCTTGGATCTCGATGGCCCTCGACAACGTGGTTCGCCAGTGCTCCGCGTTCGGGATCATGTCGCACAGGTAGAAGTAGTAGGGCATAACCTGCAGGTTGTCGAGCAGGCCGTAGCAGAGGTCCAGCACGTCTTCGGTGGTGTCATTCACCCCCGCCATCAGCACGCCTTGATTGCGCACATCGCGGACTCCCAGCGACAAGAGCTCGGCCACGGCTTCGGCAGCCAAGGGGCTCATGGCATTGCCATGGTTGACGTGGGTGTGGACCGCGAGCATCGTGTCACGCTCACGCGCGGCCTGAGCCAGGCGGGACATGGTCTGCCTGGCCTTGTCGGTGAGCCAGTGTTGGGGCATGTCGACAACCGCCTTGCTGGCCAGCCGGATGTCGCGCACGTGCGGGATCCTGACCAAGTCGGCGACGAACGACTCGAGCCGCGGCCACGGCACGTTGGCCACGTCACCGCCCGACACCACTACATCACGGACCTGAGGGTGCTCGGCGATGTGGGACAGCATCTCCTGCCATCGCTGACCGGGGCGGACGATCATCCGGCGCTTGTCGACCTGCGGGGTGGACTGACCCACGAGGTCCATCCGCGTGCAGTGCCCGCAGTACTGCGGGCAGGTGCTCGTCAGCTCCGCCAACACCTTGGTCGGGTACCGATGGGTGAGGCCCTCAACCACCCACATCTCTGCCTCGTGCAGGGAGTCTCGCTCCGCCATCGGGTGCGAGCGCCACGGCCCGGTGAGCCGATCGCTGGCAATCGGCAGCATGTAACGCCGTCGTGGATCCACCTGCCAGGCATCGGCGCCCGGCAGGTCGTCGGGAGCGAATGAGTTGATCACATGAGGCGGCAGCAGCAGCGACATCGTGGCGTGGTCGCGTTGGTCACGAACCAGGTCCTCCAGGAAAGTTTCGCCCAACCTGCCACCAGTCACCTCCTCCAGGTCCGCCGGACTCTTGACGCAGTTCCGACGCTGCCACTTCACATCGCGCCATTCCGCCTCGGTCACGTGTCGCCAAGCAGGGAAACGGCGCCAGTCTGGATCCACCACAGGTCGCTGCTGGTAGCGGTAGTCGGATGCACTCATTGAGCCCCCCAGGGCTCCGGCGCATTTCCCGCCACCCGAGGGTGCACCAACAGTCGCGGTTCTGACGTCGCCGGACCCATCTGCGGTACCGCGTTGTACCGTTGGCGAAGGAGTGGGTGTCGCGTGGTCTGCTCGTGAACGGCCACGCTCTGTACCTCGGGAATCAAGCTCCCCAAAGAACTCACGAGTGCGCGTGGCACACCGAGGAGTGACCCGCTGGCCATCTCGGGCGGAAACAGATCTGCCAGCACGATGTGGCGGGGGCCGTCACCGACCGTCATTCCTTTGGCCAGCCCCACCGTCTCGACGAAGGTCTCTAGGTCAGGAAGGAACTGTGCCACGCTGGCCAAGAGCGCCACCGTGCGATCCCTGAGCAGCTCTGGGACTATCTCGAGGATGCTCGTCACCTCACCGACAGCCGCAATTCCTTGGTCGGCAAAGTGGTCCCGGGTGCGGCGGACACACTCATATGAGGGATCGACGCAAACCACCGAGGAGGCCAGGTTGGCCACCCTCGCGGCGAGAGTCCCCGGTCCGCATCCCAAGTCGATCAGTCGGAGCTCGCGATCGTTTGTCAGCAGTTCCAGCAGACCCCAGACGGTCCGGTGGTAGTCGTCCATGTCCGTCATGCTGGAGTCCTCGCCGCCACGGACGACGAAGCTGTTGGCCACAAGCGGGTCCTCCTCCAGTGCCAATTGTTCGAAGAGGTCAATGACGTTGTCAGCTGACCCAACCATCGTCGCGCGCGGTTCGGCACACACCACCTCGATCGACCGCTCGCTGCGCAACTGCACCGCTTGAGCGACCTCGAGGGCACTTCCGTCGCAGCCGATGTGCCGGATGCGGAGCTGTTCGATCAGGGAGACGAGCCGGTCTAGCGGCCACCGTGGGTCCAGCGGAACGTACTGGGCACCGGCACGGAGGGTTGCCAACAGAGAGCGTAACTCACCACAGACCGATCGATGATCAGGGCCACCCGATCGCCTGTACGCACGCCAGCCGAACGCAGCAGGGCCGCAGTCTCGTCCGACCACCCGTCCAGGTCGGCGTAACTCCGCGTCTCGCCGTGCTGGTTCCGCAGGGCCACGGACGTCGGCCGAGTCCATTCCAGTGCGAACGCGTTCTACAACGCTGCCGAAAGCTGTGGCATCACCGCCCCCGGCCCCAGCACGGTGAACGGGCAGTCGATCGTCAGGCGTGTGGTGCCCTGGTGCGGTGAGGGCACTGCCTTGGGCTCGCCGGTGGTTCCGGAGGTGAAGAAGACCATCGCCGGATCCAGGACCGAGTAGGCGGCGCCCAGCTTCAGCAGTGCGAGCAAAACGCCGATCAGCGTCGGCGAACGTGCGATGACGACCGGGACCACCTGGCCGGGCTGAACACCCTGTTCCGCCAGCGCGTCGGCTAAGGAATCCGACTACCTGTCGAGGTCGGCATAAGTCAGGGTCGCATCACCGGTGACGACGGCCGGTGCGTCCGGCCGCAGCCCGGTCCAATATCGGAAACGTCCGTGTTATCAGGCCTGATTCGTCAGGAGGTGCGTCGATGATTTCCTCGCCATCATGGCACTGAGCCAGGAAAACTGGATTATTTAGCACGCGGTCACCGGTTGATTATATGTTAGTGTGTGGCACGTCGGCGGTTCGATCTCAATCACAGACTCAGACGATGGCCGAGAGACTGGATGAGCTTGTTAATATGCGGAGTCAAGGCGTCCCACGACGGCGGCGTTGCTGTGATCGAAGATGGCCGACTGACGTTCAGCGTCGAAATGGAGAAGCTGGCGAACGGTCGCCGGTACAGCCCCCTCGGCGATTTGCG
Source organism: Nocardiopsis sp. NPDC006198 (assembly GCF_040613895.1). Lineage (NCBI taxonomy): Bacteria > Bacillati > Actinomycetota > Actinomycetes > Streptosporangiales > Nocardiopsidaceae > Nocardiopsis > Nocardiopsis sp. NPDC006198. The sequence continues at coordinate 4,716 of NZ_JBEXSY010000037.1, forward strand.
GCAGGTGGAACGAATCCTTTTCGGCCGAGGGCATCGCGCTCGCCGACGTCGACCGTTTCGAGGTCAACGGCTGATGGACACCTGGGGCGGCAGGCAGCACCGCGATCGACGACCAGCCGGTGGACACCGCGGTCGCGCCGAGACCGGTCCGCGTGCGCTCGGGAACCGCAGCATCCTGGCCCCGGCGACGAGCGCGAGCATGAAGGACCGACTCCACGAGATCAAGGATCGCGCGCCCTACCGGCCGGTGGCTCCACTGAGCCTGTCCAGTCGCGCCGCCGAGGTCGTCACCCCGGGATGTGATGATCGCTACATGCTGTTCGAGCACCGGGTTCGGCCCGAGTGGCGGGACCGCGTGCCCGCCGTGGTCCACCTCGACGGCACCGCCCGGCTGCAGACCATCGACGAACGCAGCGGTTCGGCCTCGGCGCGGCGCATCCTCGCCGTCTACGAGCACTTCGGCGGCATTCCGATCTTGCGCAACACCAGCGCGAATCTGAACGACCGGGGTTTCTTCCCGGACGTCGCTTCGGCCGCCGAGTGGGGACGCACCCGGTACATCTGGTCCGACGGCCTGTGCTCACGAACTCCGCACCGGCGGGCAGCGGCCGATGAACCGTCACCGGCAGGAAGGAACATGTATGGAGTCCTTGGAAGCGGAAGCCGCCTAGGCGGGCTCGGTCGAGTTGGCGCGCAGCCGGCTGATCACACTGTTTACCGAGGAGCTCCGGCTGCCGGAGGCGGACGTCGACCCGGCGGCCGAATCTGGCACAACCGTGCGTACTCGATCGGGCCGGACGATCGAACGTTGCACACGGCGAGTCTGGACTTCGACGCCGCGGTGTGGGAGATCTGGCCGTACCTGGCGGCCGCGGCCACCGTCGTCGCGTGCCCCGACGAGGACCGCGTGGTCGCGGACTTCGCTGCCGAGCAACTCGCCGACCAGCGCTGCACCATCGCCTTCCTGGCCACGCCGCTGGCGGAGGAGGTGATCCGGCTGGCCCCCGGTCTGCCCGAGTTGCGATTCCTGCTCACCGGCGGTGACACGTTGCGGCTGCCCGCGCCAGTCACCGGTCCGTGGCGTCTGGTGAATCACTACGGTCCAACCGTGACCACGGTCGTGACCACGGCGCACACCGTCGTCGACGTCACGGCTGGCGCGATTCCGCCGATCGGGCGAGCGATCCACGGGGTGCGCATCGTGCTGCTGGGCGCCGACCTGCGGCCGGTGCGGGCGGGCACGGAGGGCGAGATTTTCGTCGGGGGGCGCGGGCTGGCGCTGGGCTACCTAGGTGATCCGGAACTGACCGCCGCGCGATTCGTCGCGGTGCCCGGCCGGTCCGGGCGCTGGTACCGGACCGGCGATCTGGCGGTGAGCGAATCCGGCGTCCTGACCTTCCGCGGACGCGTGGACCTGGAGCAACTGAAGGTTCGCGGGGTCCGGATCGAGGCCGCCGAGATCGAGGCCGCGCTCATGGCCTGCCCCGGGGTCGACGTCGCGGCCGTCACCATGCTCGGCACAGGCGCGGACGGCCTTCTGGTGGCGGCGGTGGCGACGGCCCGGCCGCCCGTTTTGGCCCAGCTGCGCGCGTTTCTCGCCGCCCGACTGCCGACCGCCGCGATCCCCAACTGCTTCGTCTTCGTCGACCGGTTACCGCTCACCGGCAACGGCAACGGCAAGATCGACCGTCGGCTGGTCATGCAGCTCGCGTCGGCGTCAAACCCCGACGAGATCGAATCGGAGAGAGTGTGGTGCGCGAGATGAACGCCGAGCCCGTTACCACGGCGGCCCTGTGCCGGCTGTTCGCAAAGGTCCTCAACCTCGACTCCATTCGACCGGACACGGATTTCTACATGGCCGGCGGGCACAGCCTCGCCGCGTTGGAACTGGCGGTGGCCATCGAGGCGGAGTCCGGGCTGCGGGTCGGGGTGGTGGACATCCTGGATTGTCCGACGCCGCAAGCGCTGGCGGCACGGCTGGGCCTGCCCGGCCGCGGCACGGCGGCAGCTGCCCCACCCGCGTCGGCGGGCGCGGTCGTGGGCGGGCTTGGCCACGAAGGGCGCTGGTTGTGGCTGGAGCGGCAACGCACCGGGCTGCTCTCGGACGCCTACAGCGTGTCCTGCCTCCTCGACGGGCACGGAGACGTGGATCCTGACGGCTTCGCACGCGCGGTGGCGGTGGCGGTACGGCAGCACCCGGCGCTGTGCTGCGTGATCCGCGAGGTTGACGGCGAGCCCCGGGTGGACATGGTCGAACCGCGCGGCTTCTTCGACGTGCTCCGCTCGCCGGAACACGACATCGAGCGACTGGCCGCCGTGGCGTTCGACCCCGCCGTCGGGCCGCTGCTGCGGATTCGGCTGCTGCTCGGGTCCGGGCCGAGCTGGCAGGTGCTGATCGTCGCGGACCACCTCGTGTGCGACGGGCGGAGCCTGGAGATCCTGGCGCGCGACATCGTCGATGCTTACGGCGCCACGGCGCGCGATTACCCCGACGCCCCGATCCCCGACGCGGTCGCGGCGCCGGCAGCGCCCGCGCGCGTCACCGAATCCGCGCGGAAAGCCGCTCTAGACTACTGGCTGGACCGCCTCACGCCCCCGCCCCCGACCCTTCCCCTGCCGGTCGCGGCCCCGCGCGAGGGACCGGTCGGTTCCGCCTCCGCGCTGGTCACGCGGGACGTGCCCGCCGCGGCCGTGCTGGCGCTGGCCAAGGCCGGGCACCCATCGTTGTTCGTGCCCGCCGCCGCCGCCGTGGTGCGGACCCTCACGAACCTGGCTGGGCTGCGCGATGTCTGCGTCGGAACGGCCGTCGACCGGCGCGCGCGCACCGGCACCGAGGGCGTGGTCGGATGCCTGGTCACGACGGTCCCGGTCCGGGTGCGGGTCCCGGTGGCGAACCACCCGGACGCGCTCATGGCGGCCGTGTCGGCTGCGGCCGCCGAGGCGGTCGACCACTGCGATGTGTCGTTCGACGAAATCGTGGCGGCTGTGAACCCGCCGCGCCCACCCGGCCGCACGCCACTGTTCGACGTCTGGGTCGCCGTGTTCCCGCCTGTGGACGCCCCGTCGGCCGGTCCGGGCGGCATCGCGTTGCACGGGAGTTCGCTTCCGGTGCGCAGCGCCGTCTTCGAGTTGTCCTTCCAGTTCGTGCGGCACGCCGCGGGCATGCGGCTCGCCCTGCTCTACGACGCCACGCGCTATGACCAGGACACCGTCGATCGGATCGCGGACCGCACCGTGGCGGCGATGGTCGCGATCACCGACGGCGTCGAGGCCGACGGTGACGGTGCGGCGCTGGAACCCGCGCCAACGCTGTTCTCCGGATTCAGGCTGGAGGCGTAGCCGATGGCCAGGGCCATCTTCGAACGAGTCGCCGCACTGCCCGCACCGGAACGGGACCGATTCCTACGACGCGCGCTGAGAGATCCGGCGACCCGGCGACAGCTGGCGCTGTCCCCGGCGCAGCGGCGGCTCTGGCTTCTGCACCGCTTCGCCCCACACAGCGCGGTCTACAACGTGCCTGCCGTCTTCCGCTTCCGCGCCGCGATCGACAGCGAGGCGCTGCGGCGCGCGCTCACCGATGTCTGCCAACGCCACGAGGTGCTGCGCTCGCGCTTCCTGGAGATCGACGGGGAGCCGGTCGCGCTACTTGCGGAGGCAGGGCCCGACTTCAGGGCGGTGGCCCGGCCGTCGGCCGACGCGGCCCATGACGGGACCTACAACCGGCTCGTCGCGGAGGAGGTCCGACGACCGTTCGAGCTGGCGACGGAGCCACCGGTTCGCGGGCTCGTGATCACCGCGGCCGCGGACGATCACCTGGTCGTCGTCACCATGCAGCACATCGTGACCGACGCCCGGTCGCTGGCGATCGTACTGGCCGAGCTGTCCTCCTGTTATGACGCCCAGCTCGCCGGGCGGCCGACGGCACTGCCGCAACCCCAGCTTCAGTACGCCGACCACACCGCATGGCTCGCGGACCCGGCGCGACGAGGCCGGCTGGACGCCGACCTCGAGCACTGGCTGGCCGCCCTGTCTGGCGCACCGGCCGAGCTCGACATACCCCTGGACTTTGAGCGCCCGGCCACGCAGACGCTGCGTGGCGGCACGGTCTCGGCAACGATCCCGGCCGGCTCCGTCCGACGCCTGCTGGAGATTGCTAGGCAGCACGGCGCGAGCCCGTTCATGGCCTTCGCGGCGGTCTACGCAGTGCTGCTGGGGCAGTACAGCGGGCAGGACGACATCCTGATCGGCTTTCCCGAGGCCGGCCGGAGTGGATCGGCGTCGGAGTTGGTCGGGATGTTCGTGAACACGGTCGTCCTGCGGTCGGATCTGGCCGGCGACCCCTCGTTCGACAGCGTGCTGGAGCAGACCCGCGGCGCGGTGCTTGCGGCGCGTGAGCACGCGTCGGTCCCCCTGGAGACCGTGGTGCGAGCCTTCGGCGCCGCCGGGGTTCGGGATCGCAACCCCCTGTTCCAGGCGTTCTTCGCCTACCACCCCGACGACCAGAGCACGTTCGAGCTCGGCGGGGCCACGGGGGTGCCGTGGCCCACCGAGGTGGCCACCGCGGCCTTCGACCTCGACCTCGCGGTCGAGGCCATGCCGAACGGTTCGGCGCGGGTCACGCTCACCTACGCCACCGACCTGTTCGCCCGGGTCACCGGCGAACGCATGCTTGGCCACCTCGGGCGAATCATCGAGGCGGTGACGAGGGACGCGACGGCCCCCGTCAGCGCGGTCCTCGTTCCGGACGCGGCCGAGCGCGCCGCGCTCGCCACACCGGCCCGACCGCCGCTGCCGCCGACAGCCGACTGCCTGCACGACTTCGCCGATCGCGGTATCCGCGAACACCCCGACGCCGTCGCGGTGACCCATGCAGGCCACCGGGTCACCTATCGGGAACTGGACGAGCGGGCGAACCGGCTGGCCTGGCGGCTGCGCGCGCTCGGCGTGCGGCCGGACACCCGGGTGGCGCTGTGCCTGCCGCGCGATCACCGGGTGCTGTGGGTGATGCTGGGCATCCTGCGTTCCGGCGGAGCCTACGTGCCGCTGGATCCGACACTGCCTGCCGAACGGCTGCGATTTCAGGCGACGGACTCCGGCGCCCGGATCGTTGTCACCGACCAGGTCGGGTTGGCGCTGCTCGGCAGCTTGCCCGGGTCCGCAGTCTGCCTGGACGAACCTGCGGAAGCGCTCGCGCTGGCCGGGTGCCCTGCCACGGCGCTCCCACCGGCCGCTGGCCCCGGGAACCTGGCCTACGTGCTCTACACGTCCGGATCGACCGGACAGCCCAAGGCCGTCGCCGTCGAGCACGGGAGCGTCGTCGGCCTGATGGAGTTCTACCGCACGGTGTTGCGGCCCGGTGACCTGGCCGCGGTGTTGGGCTGCACGCCGATCGGGTTCGACGCGACGATCCTGGAGTACTTCGCGACCATGTTCTTCGGCGGCACCGTCCACATGGTCGAATCCGTGTTCGACCGCGCCTCGTTGCCCGATCCCGAGGCCATCACCCTGATCCAGATCGCACCGAGCCTGCTCGCCCGGCTGCTCGACCACGGCCCGTTGCCCGCCAAGCTGGCTCTGGTGCTCATCGGCGGCGAGCCGTTGTCTGCCGCGCTGCCGGAACGCATCCACGCCGCCCGGCCGACCGCGCGCGTGTTCAACATCTACGGCGTCACCGAATGCACCGTCGACGCCACGTGGGCGCTGATCTCGCCTGGCGAGCATCGGCGCGGTCTCGGTGACCCGTTGCCGGGCATGCGTTGCCACATCCTGGACCGTCGGGGCAACCCGGTCCCGGCGGGCGCCCGGGGAGAGCTGTTCCTCGCCGGTCCGGCCGTCGCCCGCGGCTATGTGAACCGCGACGACCTGACCCGGGAGCGGTTCGTGCCGGACCCGTTCCACCCCGGCGGGCGGATGTACCGCACCGGCGACCTGGCCCGGTTCCGAGACGATGGCCAGTTCGAGTATCTAGGTCGCGTCGACCGCCAAGTGAAGATCCACGGCTCGCGGGTCGAGCCCGCCGAAATTGAGGCTGCACTGACCGCGCACCAGGCGGTCGCCGCGGCGGCCGTCGTCGCGCGGCCGACCGGCGACGGGGACAGGCAGCTGGTGGCCTACATCGCGGTGGGCGACGGGGGGTCGGTGCCCTCGGACCTGAGAACTCGCCTTGCCGCACGGCTTCCGCGCCACATGGTGCCCTCGGCCATGGTTGCGTTGGCCGCGCTTCCGTTGAACCCGAACGGAAAACTCGACATCTCGGCCTTGCCCCCGGCTCAGGCGGCGGCCCCGCCCCCGGCCGACCGGCCGGCGCAGCCGCGCGACGACGTCGAGCACATGATCGCCCGCATCTGGACCGACGTCCTCGGGCGGACGGTGGGCGTGCACGACGACTTCTTTGCCGTCGGCGGAGAGTCCATGGCGGCGATGCGGGTCATAGCGCGCATCCGCGAGGCTTTCGGGGCGGACATGCCCGCCGACACGCTGTTCCAGTTCCCGACCGTCGCCGAACTCGCCGATGCCGTCGTGACCGGGAATAGCAGCCCCACGGGCGTGCGCGTGCTGCGCCGACACGGCACCCGTCCGCCGCTGATCCTGGTCCACTCGGCCGACGCCGGGGTCATGCCGTTGGTCGACCTGGTCCGGGGGCTCGGTGACGATCGGCCGGTCTACGGGCTCGAACCGGTCGGGCTGTACGACGACGACGCGCCGCTTCGTTCGGTCCACGACATGGCCGACCTGTACTGGAAACGGCTCACCGACAGCGGCGTCGTGGGCCCGGTCGTGCTGGTGGGGTGGTCCATGGGCGGCGCGATCGCCTACGAGATGGGGCGCCGAGCTCCTGCGGCGGATGGGCACCGGATCATCGTAATCGACACCCTGTTCGGCGACGAGGGACACCCCGAGTGCGCGGCCGACCAGGCCGTCGTCAAGAGCCGCTACATGCTGCTCGCGGCGTGGTCGGCCGCGCGGCACGACGAGGCGCACGACGAGCAGCGACTGGCGGCCGAGGGCCTGGACCCGAAGGAACTAGCCGACGGCCGCGCCCCCGCGGAGCACCTGCTGGAGTGGGCCCGCCGCAACGGCCTGGCCGACGCCGCGAGCACCGCGGCCGGCCTCGACCGCGGCGCCCGCGTGCTGGCCGCCAACCTGCATGCCCTCGACAACTACGTGCCCGAATCGGCCGGCGTGCCGACCCTGTTCCTGGCGTCGGAGTCGGACGGGCACGGCCGGGCCGACCCGCTCGTGCCGCTCCTGGGCGATCTGCTGACGGTCCGGATCGTGCCCGGCGACCACCGCACAATGCTCAAACCGCCCCGTGTGGCGGCCGCCGTGGCAGCCGCCACCGAGTGGTTGAGCTAGGACCGGCCCGATCGCCACTACCCCGAAGGGAAAAGTCTGTCGTGTCGATGGTTTCTCTGCACAACGAGTGGGACCCGCTGGAGGAGATGATTGTCGGCATCGCCGACAACGCCAGAATCCCGGGGGCCGACCCCGGCCTGTTCGCCGTCGATTACGCCGACATATACGACAGCCCGGACGAGGTGCCCAGCGGCCCCTACGACGCCCGAGTCATCGAGGAGACCGCGGAGGATCTCCAGATCTTCGCCGACTTCCTGACCGCCAACGGCGTCATGGTCCGCCGACCGTCTCCCACCGACCACGCGGCCCGATTCGGCACCCCCGACTGGACGGCCGACGGCGAGTCCAACCTGTGCCCACGCGACGTACTCCTGACGGTCGGCGACACGATCATCGAAGTCCCCATGGTACTGCGAACGCGCTACTTAGAGCCGTTCGCCTACAAAGAACTGCTGCTCGAGTACTTCACGTCCGGAGCCAACTGGATCTCAGCCCCCAAGCCTCGGCTGGCCGACGGGACGTACCGGCTGCGTCCCCCGGACGGGCGGATCCTAGGCGAATTGGAGCCGCTGTTCGATGCGGCCAATGTGCTGCGCGCCGGCCGCGACCTGCTGTACCTGGTGTCGTCCAGCGGCAACCGGCTCGGGGCCGAATGGCTACAGCGCGTGCTCGGCGACGAGTACACCGTGCACCCACTCGAGGGCGTGTACGGCGGCACCCACATCGACACGACCGTCGCCCTGATCGGCCCCGGCCGCATGGTGCTCAACTCCGCGCGGGTACGGCCCGATCAGCTGCCGCAGCCCTTCAAGAAGTGGAACATCATTTGGTGCCCGCCTCTGCCGGACAACGATCCGGATGCGCCTTGGCTGCGGGCGTCGACCGCGATCGGCATGAACCTCGTCATGGTCAACCCCGGCCTCGCGATCGTCGACGCAAACCACCGACCGTTGATCGCCGAACTTGAACGGAACGGCATTGACGTCGCCCCGTTGCGGTTGCGCCACTCGCGCCGTCTCAGCGGCGGATTCCACTGCGTCTCACTGGATGTGCGACGCAGGGGCGTACTGGAGGACTACGGGGCATGACGTCCGTGAGTGGCTACGACACTTCGTCGGAGTCCCCGGCGCTCTGGAACTCGTCGAGCATCCGCGCCAGCGCGTCGGGGTCTTGGGCCGCCGCGACCGGCGGGGCGTCGCGCGTCGACGCCACTGACTTCCCTCGCGCCGCGAGCACCTGTTCGGCGACGGCACGGACCGTAGCGGTGGCGAAGAAGTCGTCCACGCCGATCACTGCACCTAGCCGGTCCTCGATCTCCTCAAGCACCGACAGGGCGAGCAGGCTGTGCCCGCCAAGAAGGAAGAAGTCGTCGTCCACCGCCACCGGGCGGCCGCCAAGGGCTTCGCGGAACACCTCGGTGACGGCCACCTCGACCGGATCGCCGCCGTCGTGGTCGGCGGAAGCCAGCGCTCGCCGGTCAACTGTCCCGCTCGGCAACGCCCCATGAACGTCGGCCGCCACCCGGCCTGCGAACTCCAGCACCCCGTCCGGTCGCCACCACCCCAGGTCGCCGGTGTCGTACTCACGGTCGAACGGCACCGACGGTTCGGCCGCGAACGTTGCGGCGGTAAGGTCGGGCCTGCCGAGATACCCGTCGGCAAGGCCGTGCCCGGACAGTCGGATCGCGCCGACGAAGCCGGGCGGCAGCTCCTGCCCGGTCGCGGTGACCACGCGCACGACGGTGTTGGGCAGCGGCGAGCCGATCGGGAACCCGGGGCTGCGATCGGCGTCGTGATGGTCGAACACGGTCGCGCCCACGGAGTTCTCCGCGGGGCCGTACTCGTTGACCAGGCGCACGCCGGGCAGCACCGCCCGGTGCCGCGCGACCAGACCGGCCGACATCGGCTCACCGGCCACGGTGACCAGCCGCAGCAAGTTCGCGACCGGCCCCATATCGTCCAGCAGCGATCGATACACGCTGGGCAGGACGGTGAACTGGCTGACGCGATGGCTGGCCACCAGGTCGGCGAGCTCGGCAGGCGTGGTCCCGGCCAGGTCGGCAAGGACCAGTCGGCCGCCGACCGAGAGGACAGGGAACAGGTCGGATATCGAGCTATTGGAGGCATGTGACGGGATCTGCAGCAGCGTGACCTCGCCGTCCAACCCGTTGTGCGCGATCTTCCATCGCACATAGCCAGCAACGGCGCGGTGCCGTACCACGACGCCCTTGGCCGTGTCGGTGGATCCAGAGGTGTACAGGACGTAGGCGATGTCGTCGGCCTTGGGCCCTGACGGCGGGACCGCTGCCCGCGGAGCCGAGCTGTCGTCCGCCGGGTCGATGACGACCAACCCGGGCCGCGCGGCGGCCATGCCTGCGCCGAGATCCCGGTCGGACAGCACGACGTCGACACCCGCGTCCGCCAGGATGGCGGCGGTCCGTGCGACCGGGGCGTGTGGGTCCAGCGGCACGTACGCGGCGCGCGCCCGCAGGACGCCGAGGATCGCCGGGAGCGCGTGGATGCTCTTGCCGGTGTGGACGCCGACCAGCCCGCCCGGCTCCACGCCGAGCGCCACCAACCGCGCCGCGATGCCCCCCGCAGCCTCCCACAGCCTGCCGTAGGTCAGAGACCGGTGGCCTGCCACGACGGCTTGGCGGTCGGGATCGGCCGCCGCGACCGCCGCGATGGGCGCGGTCAGCGTGGTGTCGCACGCCTGCGACGTGTAGCGGCCGTGACCGTGCCCACGCGCGGCCGCCAGGTCCTCCGGCGTGCCTGGGGCCGCCTCCGCAAGCGGCCGCCGGGGTTGTTCGAACGTTGTGAGAACGGCGGTCACCGAGTGGAGCAGGACGTGGAGGAACCACGGTTCGGCCAGGTTGGCGGGGGCGTCGGCCACGAGCTCCCGCCGTTCGTTGTCCGGCGCGCCCAGCGTCACCCGCAGCGCCGCGACGGCGCCCGCGCCCTCGCCGACCCGCCGGGAACCGACCAGCAACGCACCGGCGAGGTCGGTGCGGACCCTACCGCCACCGCCGGCGGCGGCGCGCAGCGCGCCGTCCAGCCGGACGACCAACTGCGCCGGTGTCGTCGCGTCGTCGAGTTCCACTGCCACGGCCACCGGTCCGGTCGGACCAACGACGGCCAGGCTGACCTCGTCCGTGTACTCCGCCAAGCCCACGGTCCAGGCGACGGCCGCGGCCAGGACAACGAGCTCCTCCAGTGGTCGGTCGCCGGAGATAGCGGCGAGCGCGCGCCGCGCCCGTTGCGTCAGCGGCACCGTGGCCCGTGCGGGGACATCGGCGACCGAGGTCGTGAGCCGGGGCCGCAGCGCGGTCGGGGTCATTGGCTGATTTCCGTATTCACCTGGAGTTCGACTCCCCTCTGCTTTTTACGCACGGCCCGAGCCTATCCGTGACACCTTGCGTTGTCCATGGCCTGATCGCGGCCCGCATAATACAGGTATGCCCGCGCCCGAGACGCTGCCGTTCCCGCACGCCGACAGCATTTGCCCGGTCGAGGTGCCGGGGTCGTTCACAAATCATGATGGCGCCGCCGATAAGTCCGGCGGTTCGGGTCGGTACCGTGCCGAGCGACCGCCGACCCGCGGTTTGCGGGTGAGCTGGGCACATGGTCCCACCGACTTCCGCCGAGTCGTCAGACCCCGGCTCCTCGAAATGGATTCTTCGGTCGGCGCCGAGGGCCGCCGGGGCTCTTACAGTGTACTTTCTACCCCATGCGGGTGGCGCCGCCTCGGCATTTCGCAGTTGGCGAGCCGACCTTCCGGACTGGATCGACGTCGCGGCCGTCCGCCTGCCCAGCCACGAGAATCGCGTGGGAGAACCGCCGGAGTTCACCGTCGAGGACGTCACGGACGCAACTCCCCGACGAGGCGCTCGCGACGTGGTTGACAACGCTGGGCGGCGTACCGGACGGGGTGCTGGCCGACGAGCAGTTCCGGTTGGTGCTCCTGCGCACCTTGCGGTCGGACTGCGCGTGGCTGGAGCGGTGGGTCCACCGGGCCGTTCCGAGCGCGCCGCTATCCCGGCGGGCACTTCTACCTGGAGTCCCAGCGCATCGCCGTGGCCGTCTTCCCGTGCGCTGGAACGCGGGACTGCCGCTGTGTTACGTTGTCTCGCGGAAAGTAAAAGCCATCCTGGCTCTGCGGTCATGGGGCCCGGTATTAGCGTTGGTGGCAAAAGTCGAGCCGTGGGTGCAGACCATACTGTCCGTCAAGCCAGGGCATGCCGAAGAACTAGTTTTTATACGACGAGTATTTCCGGTAATCTGACACAAGGATGCATCGATGGATTCAGGTGGCCTAGCGTCGGTGTCAAGCCGCCCGTTGCCCGCTGTCGGAGATGTAAATGTCCGATCGTCTTCGGGTTTTCTGTTGTGGTTGATGCGCATGCAGACGAAGCTCGTCGGGCTCGGTATCTTCTGGGGATGCGTGTGGATGGCCAGTCTTGGCCTTACCCCGTTGGCCCTTGGTTACGGTATCGATGCGATATCCAGCCTGAACACCCAGGGTGTGCTGGGGTGGGCAGGCGTCATTGTCGGTTTGGGTCTGCTCGCCACCTTGGGCAGTCTGCTGCGGCACCGGTGCGAGACCATCGGCAAGCTCGAAGCCAATTACCTGGTGGTCCGGCTCGTGGCCAGGCAGGCGACGCGGCTGGGTGCGCGACTGTCCGACCGGGTGGCGGTCGGCGAGGTGGCGGCGGTTGGCACGGCTGACGTCTCCCGGATCGGCGCGTTGCCCCGTGCCATGGCGGGGGGTATAGGCAGCGCGGTGACGATCCTCATGGTGGCGGTGGTGCTGCTGTCCACTTCGGTTCCGCTGGGACTGGTGGTACTGATCGGCGCACCGGCGCTGTTGATCTTCACCGGCCCGCTGTTGAGCCCGCTGCACCGGCGGGTGGGGCACTACCGGGATCTGCAGGGGACACTCACCGTGCGGGCCAATGACATCGTCGCGGGTCTGCGTGTGCTGCGCGGGATCGGCGGTGAGGAGATGTTCAGCCAGCGGTACCGGTTCGATTCCCAGCGTGTCCGCCGTGCGGGCGTGCGGGTCGCCAGATTGGAATCGCTGCTGCCCGCCGCGCAGGTGGTCCTGCCGGGCATTCTGGTCGTTGCGGTGGTCTGGATCGGCGGGCGACTGGCCGTCGACGGTGCGATCACCGGTGGTGATCTGGTGGCGGCCTACGGGTACGCGGCCTTCCTGCAGATCCCGATGCGGATCGTCACCGCGGACCTGCAGGTGTTGGTCGGCGCCAACGTCGCGGCGCGGCACGTGGTGCAGCTGCTGGCGCTCGAACCGGACCCCACCGCGGGCACCGAACGGGTCCCGCTTTCCGAGGACCTGACCCTGCACGACCGGATGTCCGGACTGACGGTCCACCACGGCAGGCTGACCGCCGTCGTCTCGCGTTCGCCGGAGGAGGCTGCCGAACTGGCCGCCCGCCTCGGCCGGTACACCGGCGAGGCGGTGACGCTGGGCGAGACACCCCTGGAGGTGCTGCCCGTCGAGCAGGTACGGCAGCTGATCCTGGTCGTGGACGACAGCCAGACTCTGTTCACCGGCATGCTGCGCGATGAGTTCGATGGCCTGCCGGACCATGAGCTGACCGAGGTGTTGCGCGCCGCTCACGCCCAGGACATCCTGAGCGCGCTTCCGGACGGTCTGCGCACCATGGTCACCGAGCGAGGTACGGCATTCTCCGGCGGCGAGCAGCAGCGGCTGCGCCTGGCCAGGGCACTCGCCGCCGAGCCGGAGATTCTCGTCCTGGTCGAACCGACCAGCGCCGTGGACGCCAACACCGAGGCGGTCATCGCCGAGGGCATTCGCCGGATACGTGCGGGGCGGACCACCGTGGTCATGAGCACCAGCCCGCTGGTGCTCGACCGTGCCGATGACGTCGCCTACGTCGACAACGGCAGGGTGGTCGCCACCGGGACACACTCGCAGTTGTTGGCCGGCACTCCGGGATACGCCGAGACCGTGACGAGGGACGTGACATGAGCCTGCCCGTGGCCGACGCCGTGACGGTCCGCCGTTACGTCCGAGGGCTGATCCGCAGCGAGAAAGCCCTGGTGGCCCGCATCACCTTCTGGTTCGTCCTGGCCACCGCCTGCGGCCTGGCGGTGCCCGCCCTGGTGGGAAGCGTGGTGGACGCGGTCAGCCGGGCTTCCGCGACGACCACCCGCCTGGATCTCACCGTGGTGGTGATCATCTGCTTGCTCCTGCTGCAGGGCTTGCTGATCCGACACGCCCGCTTCCTTGGCGCGCAACTGGGCGAGAAGGTGCTCGCACGCATCAGGGAGGAGTTCATCACCAAGGTGCTGTCCCTTCCGCTGTCCGCCACCGAGAAGGCCGGTACCGGAGACCTGCTCAGCCGCAGCACCAACGACGTCCAGTTACTGTCCCACGCTGTGCGGATTGCGGCCCCCACGATCCTCGTAGCGAGCCTGTCGGTGGTACTCACCCTGGGTGCGATCCTGATCACGAGCCCGCTCATGATCCTGCCTTGCCTGATCGCCGCGCCGGTGGTCGTGTGCGCGACCCGCTGGTATCTGCGCCGGTCTCGGCCCGCCTATCTGTCCGTGGCGGCCAGCAATTCAGCACTGACCCAGGGCCTGATCGAAACCGTGACCTCCGTCCGGACCGTGGAGGCGCTGGGCCTCGCCGACCGCCGGATCCGCCGTACCGACACCGACGTGACCCGGTCGAACGCCGCTGAGCGCAGCACGCTGTTCCTACGCAGTGTGTGGTACTCGCTGATGGACTTCGGCTACATCCTGCCGGTCGCCCTGAGCGTCCTGTTCGGCGGACTGTGCTACCTCAACGGCTGGTTGTCGCTTGGCCAAGTCGTCACGGCCGTCCTATACAGCAGGGCCATCATCGATCCGCTCGACGAACTGGTGACCTGGCTCGACGAACTACAGGTCGGGGACGCCTCGCTGGCACGGCTGATCGGCGTGCACGACGCTGTCACCCCGTCCGGGCTCACCGACGGACCCCGCACGGACGACAACACCATCGTCGCGACCGACGTCAGCTTCGCCTACCGGCAGGGTCACGACGTCCTCCAGAACGTCAGTCTGCGCGTCAGGCCGGGTGAACGGGTCGCGATCGTCGGCCCGTCGGGTGCGGGCAAGTCGACGTTCGGCAAGATCCTCGCCGGGATCCACGTACCCCGAAGCGGCTCGGTCGACGTGGGCGGGACCGCACTGCACGACCTGCCACTTGACCAACTTCGACGCCACGTCGCCCTGGTGACCCAGGAACACTACGTGTTCACCGGAACCATCCTCGACAACGTCACACTGGCCAAGGACGACATCACCACCGAAGCCGCGACCACCGCCCTGGACGCCGTGAACGCCATGACCTGGGTCCGCGACCTCCCCGACGGCCTCGTCACCGTGGTGGGCTCGGGTGGTGTTCCGATCTCCCCCGGCCGTGCGCAGCAACTCGCGCTCGCCCGACTGGTCCTCGCAAACCCGCACACCCTGGTACTCGACGAGGCCACCTCACTCATGGACCCCGGCGCCGCCCGGCAACTGGAACGTTCACTCGCTGCCGTACTCAAGGGCCGCACCGTCATCGCCATCGCCCACCGGCTCCACACGGCGCACGACGCGGACACCGTGGTCGTCATGGACGACGGGCGGATCACCGAACAAGGCAGCCACGACGAACTCGTCGCCGCGGGAGGCGCCTACGCGCGCCTCTGGGACTCCTGGCACAGCCACGCCGCCGACGCGGCACTGGTCCAAGATCGTGTCTCCGGCCACGACACGCCTGGCTGAGCTGACCCGGCGGCGACTCACCTGAACCAACGCCGGAAACGTCCGATTTAGCGACGTCCGGCAGAGTGGTGCACGGATCTCGGTGAGCGTGTCGCTGCTGAAGTGGGTGACGGCCATCGGGTGATCCTTCGAGTGATCTCTCACAACCGACTCGAAGAAGGACATCAACGATGACCGTCAGGTCTTCGTCAACACGCTGTTATCGGCCGAGCCGACGCGGTCTGCGGTGCCGAGTACGGTGTCGCCTCGCCCGAGTGGGTCAACCGGCGCAACGGTTGCCGGCACCGCAAGATCCTCGGCATCCACGTCACCACCAGCGAGGACAGCGCCGGTTGGCTTGCGTTCTTCCGCGACTTCACCGCTCGCGGCCTGTCCGGGGTCAAACTGGTCAACTCTGACTCCCACCGCGGCCTCACCGCCGCGATCGAGGCGCCCCTGCCCGGCGCGGCCTGGCAACGCTGCCGCACGCACTACGCCGCCAACCTCATGTCGGCGACACCGAAGAACTTGTGGGGATGGGCCAAAGCGCTGCTGCACTTGATCTACGACCAGCCCGACACCGAGTCAGTGCACGCCCAGTTCGACCGCGTAGTCGACACGCTGACCGAGAAGCTCCCCACGGTCGCCGACCACCTCGAACAAGCTCGCGCCGACATCCTCGCCTTCACCGCGTTCCCCAAGGAGATCTGGCGCCAGATCTGGTCGAACAACCCCAACGAGCGCCTCAACCGCGAGATCCGCCGCCGCACCGACGTCGTCGGGATCTTCTCCGACCGGCCCTCGATCATCCGCCTCGTTGGCGCTGTCCTGGCCGAACAACCCGCCGAATGGGCCGAAGGGCGCCGCTACCGCGGACTCGACGTCCTGGCCCAATCCCAGACCGTCGCCGCAGCCGAGCAGGAGGTGACCGACGAGCTCACCCTGCAGGCGATAACGGCCTTAACTGGGACAACGAGGGATCAGACCCCCATACGCCATCTCACTGGACTTAACCGTCGATTTTTCTTGGTGAAAACAGGACCATTATGAGACAATGATTTTGCAATGAAGTGTTGCCAGGGGGACGGGAGCAGTGTCCGTGACGTCGCCCGGGTAGGCAGTTCAGGATCCGGAGTGAACCCGGGACATGCGCCTGATTTCGCTGATCCTATTACCCATCCAGGAAGGGAGAAGGGCTGGTGAAGTCAGTGCCCACCCGAGTGCTCGATGTCGACGCGGTCGCGGCCATCGTCGCGGATGTCGGCCTGGAAACGCTCTATGACCTGGCCATCGAGCGGCTCACCACAGTGCTCGCCACCGAGACGCCCTCGCACGTCGAGATGAAGGAACGGGACGGTTTCACCCTGACCTGGCCCCAGCTCGGGCTCCTGGAATGGATGCCGGCCGTGCGGCACGGGACGACGGTGTCAGTCAAGCTGGTCGGTTACAACCCGCACAACCCGACAAAGTTCCAGCTACCGACAATTATGTCCACATTATACGCATTTGATTACGAATCGGGTCATCTCCGGACGATCATGGATGGCACGTTCGCCACCGCGGTCAGAACGGGCGCCGCTTCGGTGGTGGCCAGCCGGATTCTGGCCCACTCGGACAGCAGCGTTCTCGGGCTTGTCGGCTGCGGGGTCCAGGCCGTGACCCAGTTGCACGCGTTGGCACGGGCCTTCCCCCTCGCCGAGGTCCTGGTCCACGACCCGCTCCCGCACGCCGAGGCCAGTTTCGCCGCAAGGGCCAGGTTCCCGAGCGGTGTGATCCGGGCGGCTCCGCTCGCGGAGGTGGAGCGGCAGGCCGACATCCTGTGCACGATGACGTCGGTCATGCCGGGGCAAGGCCCCGTCATCGACGGAACCGCAATGAAGCCGTTCGCTCACATCAACGCCGTGGGCTCGGACATGCCGGGCAAGACTGAGCTTCCCCAATCGCTGCTGCGCGACTCGGTCGTCTGCCCGGACAAGACCGAACAGGCGCTGGCCGAGGGCGAATGCCAGCAGCTCGACCTGGCCGAGATAGGACCGCCCCTGCCGAACCTGCTGCAGGACCCGGGGAGGTACGCCAGCCTCAAGAAGGTTCGGACCGTCTACGACTCGACCGGCCTCGCGCTGCAGGACCTGGCCATGGTCGAACTGTTCGAGGAACTCGCCGGGCAAGCACGGGCAGGTCACGACATCAACCTCGAGGCGAGCGCGGGCGACCCCTACGATCCGTACTCCTTCCTGCCCTCTGATGCCGTGCGGTTCATTCCGGCACTGCGTCAGGTGTGATGCACATGGAGCATCGCCATGGGCCAGTGGTGGACATCGGGGCGACCACCGTTCTGGAGTTCATCGATCGTGAACGCGCCGCGCACCCGCACGCGCCCGCGGTCCATGAACAGGGCCGGGTGGTCAGCTACGCGGAACTGGACCAGCTCGCCGACACCGTCATGGGCCGCCTGATCGGCAAGCACGGGATCGGGCCCTCGGACACGGTGGCGATCGCCGGGCGGGCCGGCATCGAGTTCACCGCGGCGGTCTTGGGCACGCTCCGCGCGGGCGCCGCGTACCTGCCGATAGACATCACCTATCCCCGGCAACGCATCGAGCAGATCGTTCGCGCAGGCGACGCCGGGCTGATCGCGTTCACCCAGGGCGTGGATCTCCTCCTGGAACGCGACGCGCCCCGGTCCGGGAGCACCACGCTGGAAAGCCTGCTGGCGGCGCCGGACGAGGTCGAGTCGGCTCCTGTCCGGCCAGCCATGGGTCCTGCTGATCCCGCGTACGTCATCTTCACGTCGGGGTCGACCGGTGAGCCCAAGGGAATCGTGCAGACGCACCGCTGCCTGGCCAACTTCGTCGCCTGGCAGGTCGCGGAATCCGGATTGGGCAGGGGCCGGCGGGTACTGCAGTCGGCTCCGCTCAGTTTCGACGTCTCGGTGCAGGAAATGTTCTACACGCTCGCTTCCGGCGGCTGCCTGTACGTACCCGACAAAGATGTGAAAAGCGACGTGCGTGCACTGGTCGACTTCATCATCGAGGCGCGAATCGAAGTAGTGGACTTCCCCCAGTCACTGATCGAAACGATAATGTTGCTACCCACGAACTTCCGGCACGCTCCCGCGCTGCGTCACATCGTGAGCGCGGGCGAGGTCGTACGCATCACGCCCGCGCTGGAGGAGCTGCTCGAGCAGCGGCCCGAACTCACCATCCACAATCATTACGGACCGGCCGAGAACCACATGGTGGCGAGCCATTCGATCAGTAGCCCCAGGGGGAACATCGAGTCGCTGCCGCCAGTCGGGTCGCTGATCTGGAACACGTACGTTCACATTCTCGACGAGAGCGGACGCCCGGTCGCCGACGGTGAGATCGGGGAGGTCTACATCGGTGGTGACGGCGTGGCCAGGGGCTACACCGATCCGGTTCTGACCCGTTCCGCCTTCGTCCCGGACCCGTTCCGTCCTGGCTCCCGGCTGTACCGGACCAAAGACCGTGGCAGCTGGCGGCCCGACGGCATCGTGGAACTGCACGGTCGGATGGACGACCTCATCAAGATCCGCGGCTACTCGGTGGAACCACGGGAGGTAGAAGCACACGTCACCCGGCTGCCCGGGGTCCGGTCCGGCGCGGTGTTCGGCGTGCGTCGTCCCGGCGGCGCCATGGAACTACAGGCCGCGGTGGTCGGCGAACCGCGGTCCACGGTGGAGCTGCGCCGCTCGCTGCTGGCGGTCCTACCGGACTACATGGTGCCGGTCCGATGGTGGTTGGTTGAGGACTTCCCGTTCTCTCCCAACGGAAAGCTCAACCGTGGGGCGCTGCCGGGCCCGGCCGCCCGGCCACTGCCGGCAGTGCGGTGCTAGGCCATCGCGGTGCTCGGCTGTGGAGCGAACGCGGCTCATCACGCACGTTGTCATGAACCCATGCGCTTCGGCGCGCTGAATGGCGCAAGGTGGTTGTGAGAATTGCTCGATGTCAATGTTGTCAGCGAAGCATGGATCGCTCGACTGTCGGACGTGCGCGGTGTGCCGTTGTCAGACACCAGCGACCCGACAGCCGAACGCGTGGCGGAATACCGCCTGACTCCTGAGGAGACCGCCCGGATCGATGCGCTGACCGGCCGCGACCCTGTGGGTCTGCAGCTGGTGGCGGTGGCGGCCACCCGGCTGTTCCTGTCCGTTCTCGACGAACACCCACAGCACGCGATTCTGCTCCCCGCCCCGTCGGGCACGGGCGGCGAAGTGGCGCTGGCCGCTCCGCTCGACCTTTCCGCACCGGTGGCCGATTTCCTCACCGCTCTGCACGAAGAGCTCGAGTCCTCGGCCGCACTGTCCTGGACTGATCGGTCGGTGATCACCCGACGACTGGAACTCGCCGGGCTCCCGAACGCCGGCGCGCTGTCGCAGATCGCCGTCGTGTGCGAGGAGCTGCACGGGAGCCTGCTGGCACCGGTGGCCCTGCGGCTGACGGTGCGACGGGCCGACAGCGGCTTGGTGGTCCACGCTGACGGCACCGGCGGACGACCGCCGCGAGAGGCCCACGCCGCGGCCCGCTGCGTAGCCGCGGCGATGGCGGCCATCTCGGCACAGCCGCAGACCTCCGCGGGCACGATCGACGTACTGGGTCCCGAACAACGGTCCGAGTTGGAATCGTGGTCGGGACTGCCCTGCGTGGCAGAATTCCCGGCGGCCACACTGATCACACTGACCGATGTGGCGGCCGTGCGCGCGCCCGACCGGGACGCCATCGCCGACGGCACCGTGTCCTGGAGCCATCGGCAACTGCGGCAGCGGTCCGCCAGGGCGGCGGCGTTGCTCACTGCCAGGCATGGCATCGCCGCGGGCTCCAGGGTGGCGCTGTTGCTGCCCCGAGGACCCGAACTGGTCCTGGCGGTCCTCGCGGTCCTGCGTACCGGCGCATCCTGCGTGCCACTCGATCCGTCGCATCCGCCTACTCGGCTCGCTCGTCAGTTGAACCTCAGCCAGGTCGCCTGTGTCATCTCCGACCGGAACGACCTGCCCGTAGGCGCGGACCTGCCGGTGGTGCTGACCGGCGAGCTCGCTGACGCACCCGACGCGGCGACGCCACAACCCGGACCCGGACCCGACGACGAGGCCGCCGTGTTCTTCACGTCCGGGTCCACCGGACTTCCCCGACCGGTGGCGCTGACGCATCGTCAGTACGCCCACAAGGCACTCAGTTCGGGGCAGCTCGTCGGCTTCGCCGACGACACCCGGTGCGCGATGCTCTCGGCGGTGACCTCCGACGGATTCTTCTACGAGATCTTCACCACGCTCGTCGCCGGTGGTTGTGTGGTGCCGGTCGGAGCGCCGCAGGCACTGTCTCCCCACGAGTTCTGGTCGCTCCTGCGCGAGCGCCGCGTCAACACGTTCCTCTGCGTTCCCTCGTTGCTCGCGGTCATGGCCGAGGGTCTGTCCGAAGTCAGCGAGCAGGGGATACGCCTGTGTCTGCTCGGCGGCGACGAAATTCCCCCCGGACTACTGCCCCGGTTGGCAGCGAGCCTGCGCGTGCGGACGTTCGGGAATCTGTACGGGCCCACGGAGAGCACCATCGAGGCCCTGACGTTTCTGTGCTCCGGCGAACGGCTCGACGAACTGACGACGGTGCCGATAGGACGGCCCTCCCCGGGATACGGCGTCGTGGTCGTCACCGAACGAGGGGACTACGCGCCGGTCGGCGTATCAGGTGAGATCTACGTGCTCGGTCCGGCCGTGGCCGAAGGGTATCTCGACGAGGCACCGACCGGTCCCGGTCGGTTCTACGAGCTCGACTCCCAGCCGGGTGTCCGGGCATTCCGCACCGGCGACTTCGGTCGTTGGAACGCTCGTGGGGAACTCGAGTTCCTCGGCCGCCGCGACCGGCAGATCAAAATACACGGCAATCGGCTGGAACTCGGTGAGATCGAGGCCGCCCTGAGCACGATCCCGGAGATCTCGGCCGCCGTGGTGATCCCCGTCGTCACCGCTGACGAACCGCCGGTCCTCGTCGCGGCGTACACCGCGAAGCAGGAACTTCCGCCACCGCGTGTCCGTGAGGCGCTCACCGCGGTCCTCCCGGCCTACATGGTGCCGAGCAAGGTGCTGCAGTTGGCCGACATACCGCTCACGTCGCACGGCAAGGTGGATCGCGCGGCGATCCTCGTAGACGTCGCTACCGCTGATGGCGGAACCTGGGAGCCGACCGACGAGGTGGAACGCCTCGTCTTCGACGTCTGGTCACAGGTCCTTGGTGCGCCACCCACCAGCGCGGATCTGGACTTGTTTGCCGCGGGTGGCCACAGTCTCACCGCCGCCCTGCTGGCGGCCAGGCTGAGCGGACACACAAGCGGCGCGATGACGATCACTGTGCGGCAGGTGTTCGCCGTGCCCACACCGGCGGGGATCTCGGAGGTCCTGCGTGATTCGGCCGAGCGGCCAAGCCACCTGCCGGGCATGATCTCGCCGTGGCCCGCGTGGCCGGAGCCGCTGCCGGCCAGCAACGCCCAGTTGCGAATGTGGTTCATCGAGCAGTACGACGAAGGCGACCGGCGTCCCTACAACATGGTGGAGGCCTTCCGGCTGCACGACGAGCACACCGAAGCCGCCTTGGCCGCGGCGGTAGACCAGTTGCTTCTGCGGCACCAGGCCCTGCGAACGGTGCTCAGAGGCGACGGTGCCGACATGGTCCAGGTGGTGCTCGACCCGCAGCAGGTCACGGGCGAACTGCGCACGGTTGCGGTGCCGCCAGGTGCGATGGACGAGATGTTGCCGCAGGTGGTCGCCGCGGAGCAGCGCTGGAAAGTTAACATGAACGACGGCCCGATGCTCCACGCGATCTGGTTGAAGGAGGACGGGGCGCAAGGCGGCATCCTGGTCATCTCCGTGCACCACAGCGTGTGTGACGGCTGGTCTTTTGCCGTCGTTGTGCGCGATCTGCTCGGGTTTCTCAGCCCGGCGGGCGGCGAGCAGAGCGATCCGGTACAGTACGGGCAGTACCTCCAGGCGCGACGAAGCCTGGGCGACACGGCGGCACGGGACGCGGAGAGCCTCGCGTTCTGGCGCCACACGCTCGCGGAGCTGCCCAACCTGGACCTCCCGTTGGATCGCCCACGGCCGACGATACGCAACTCCGCCGCTCGCGTGGTGCGGCTGTCGGTAGACGAGGACACCGCGGGAGAGCTGCAGCGGATGTGCAAGGCTTTCGGCGCTACGCCGTTCATGGCTATGGTCGCCGTGATCAGGGTGCTGCTGCTGCGGCTGTGCGGAGCCGCCGACGCACCGATCGGCACCACGGTCGCGGGCAGGGACGATCCCAGGCTTGCCGATTCGGTCGGCATGTTCGTCAACACGGTCGTGCTGCGGACCCCGGTGGACCCGGAACGCGGCTTCCGTGATCTGTTGACCGCCGTGGCGCACCACGCAGCACTGTTACGCGAGCACGAGGAGTATCCCTTCGATTCGCTGGTCGAAGGACTTGCGATCGAGCGCACGCCGAGCCGCCACCCTCTCTTCGACGTGTTCATCGAACCCGTCTTTCCCCTCGTCTCGCCGCTGGACGCCGACACGTCCGCACGGGTCGAGCACGTTCAGCTCGACAACACCGTGAGCGGCTTCGACCTGGCCTTCAGCGTCGAGACGCTGCAGACCGGCCAGCCGTTCCAGATCTCCATCACCTATCGCGAGGACGTGCTGGAGCACCAGACCGTGAGGCGCATGGCCGCTCAGCTTCGCCGCCTGCTAGTCGGCCTGCTGGCTGATCCCGAAGCGCCGGTGGGCTCCGTAGCGATCCTGCCTGACGACCAGCACGACGAACTGCTCGCCACCGCGATGGGCGAGCAGGTGGACCGGCCGTCCGCTGGCACGCTGCTGGATCTTGTGACGCGCCAGGTCGAGCGTGACCCGGACGCCCGAGCCGTCGTCTCCGGCGAACGGGTTCTCAGTTACGCGGAGCTGGACCGACTCAGCAACAACCTGGCCGCCCGGCTCGCGGCGGCCACGGGTGCGGGCCCCGGCCATGTCGTGGGAATCGTCGACGAACGTGACGAGTGGTTGGCGATCGGACTCCTCGCCATTTTGAAGACGGGTGCCGCATTCCTTGCCCTGGACCCGGAACAGCCTGCGGCTCGGTTGTCCCAACTGGTGTCCAGCAGCAGGGCAACGGCGGTACTGGCGCACCAGGGGGTCGCCGATTCGTTGGACGCCCTGGGCCACACCGTGCTCACGCTGGACGAGAACGCGGCGCTCGCTTCCGATCAGCCCACACCAGCGGTGGATGCTCAATCGGACGACCTGGCCTACGTCGTCTACACCTCGGGCTCCACCGGGACCCCGAAGGGGGTGATGATCGAGCACGGCGCGATTCTCAACACGATTCAGTTCCGCATCGACTACTACGGACTCGGCCCGAGCAGCACGGTCTTGCAGGTTTCTCCCGTTCACTGCGACTCGGGAATCAGTGACGTCTTCAGCGCACTGGGCTCCGGTGCGTCGCTTGTGGTCGCCACCAGGGAAGATCTCCTCAGCCCCGAGCAAGTCGCCGAACTCGTCGTGCGGGAACAGGTGACTCACGCGGTCATGGTTCCCAGCCTGTACGAGCTCATGACCGACTACGTCGTCGGCGCTCTGCGGAGGCTCCAGCAGTTGGTGCTCTGCGGAGAGCGGGTCACAGAGACCCTCACCGCCCGGCACAACCGCCTGCTTCCCACGACCGAGCTGTACAACGAATACGGTCCCGCGGAAGACGCCGTTCTCACGACCATCCACCGGTTGGACGTCACGGTCGGCCGCGTGTCGATCGGCCGACCGCTGCCGAACAAGTGGGTGGACCTGCTCGACGAACGCGGGGAACTCGTTCCACTCGGCGGGACGGGCGAAATCTGTGTGGGCGGAGCGGGCTTGGCCCGAGGCTACTGGGACGCTCCCGACCTGACGGCTCACCGTTTCACCGTGAGCCCGGTCAGGCCGGGCGTTCGGATGTACCGCACCGGTGACCTGGCCCGCTGGCTGCCGGACGGCACACTCCAGTACCTGGGCCGCAAGGACGACCAAGTCAAGATTCGCGGGAACCGAGTCGAACCCGACGAAATCGCCGCCGTGGTGGGAAAGGCCCCGGGCGTACGAGCCGCGGCCGTGGTCTCGGCAACAGGTCCGGATACGCCGATCCGCTTGGTGGCATACGTCGTAGGGGCGACCGACGTGCCCGGCCTCCGGGCGTTCCTGTCGGCACGGCTGCCCGCATTCATGCTCCCGGACAGCTACCTCATGCTGGCGGCGCTGCCCCGCACCGCCAACGGGAAGCTGGACCGCCGGGCACTGCCCGCACCCGCTGACGACCAAGCGAAACCTGGAACGCAACCGTTCACCGTGGCGGAGCAGCGGATCGCCGAGGTGTGGTCCGCGATCCTCGGTCGGCCGGTGGATGATCTGGACGCCCGCCTGTTCGACCTTGGCGGACACAGTCTGACCGCCGCCCGCATCGCGACCGAACTGGGCACCTCCGTCCGTACGGTCTTCGCCAACCAGACCGTCCGCAAGCTGGCGGTCGCGTTGGCCCCGGAGACGTCGACCCGGCCGGTGTCCGACGGCGCGCCGGTCCGGGACGCGTCGAAGCCGGTTCCGCTCGCGCGGGCGCAGCGCCGCGTGTGGCTGACGTCGACCCGGATGTCACCGGATGTCTTCGTCAACACCGACCTCGTGCGACTGGGCAGGCGGATCGACGCCGCGACCCTGCGTCGTGCCCTGGTGGCGGTCGTAAACCGCCAGGAGATGCTGCGGGCCCAGGTGCGGGCGGAAGGCACGACGGCCGAGTTGGTCGTGCTGGACCAGGAAGCCGTCGCCATGCCCTTGTCGGTCGTGGAGTTGCCCGACGCGAGCCCGGACGGCCCGGAAGTGGCGGCGGCGATCCGGTCGGCGCGTGCGGTCTCCTTCGCGTTGGACCGCGCGCCCCTATTCGCGATGCGCCTGATCACCGGTCCGGTCGGCGGCGACCTGCTCACGGTGACGGCGCACCACCTGGTCTACGACGGGGCGAGCACCCAGATCCTGCTCGACGACCTGGTGACCGCCTACGAACTGGCGCTCACCGGCGAGCGACCGGTGCTGCCCCCGCTGCGCTACACCTATCGGGACTGGGTCGCCGAGGAGGAGAGCTGGCTCGACGGGGCCGAGGCTCGGGAACAGGAACGGTTCTGGCGCGAGCGACTCGACGGCGTCGTGGAATCCCCGGATCCGGTGGACACGCGTCGCCGGGGCACCAAGCGCGGCCGGACCGGGGTGGCCGACCGGACACTGTCCGCCGACGTGCTGAAGCGGGCACCCGCGACTCCGTACGCCATCGTGGTCACGGCGTTCGCGGCGACGCTGCGGCGCAGGACGCACGCCGAGGACCTGGCCATCGGGTGCGCGACCAGCCTGCGGCACCGACCGGAAGCTGACGCTATCGTCGGCTTCCTCGCTAACGTCGTACCCGTGCGGCTGGAGATGCGCCAGTCCGACGCCAAGCTCGGCGACCTGCTTCGCCACGTCCAGGAGCGGATCACCGAGGCCTATGCCCACTCCCGGCTCCCGTTCGACGTGATCGCCGAGAAGCTGCCGCTGCCTGCGCGTCCCGGCCGCAGCGTCCTGCTCGACCTCGGCGTGAGCTGGGGGAACGCGATGGTGCACAGCACCGACTACGTCATCGAGGACGTGGAGCCATCGCAGGTCACGGCGACCAGCGATCTATGGCTCTACGGAAGCCTGGACGCGGACAGTCTGCACCTGCAACTTCGCTATGACGACAACCTGGTGCATGCCTCGGAAGCCGAGTCGCTCATCGATCAGATCGCTCAGTTCGTAGGCGATGTGGCGTCCGGCGCGGCGATTCCACTGGCTGACGACGCCGAGTCAGAAACGCGGGACGGGAGGGATTCCTGGGGTGAAACCACCTTCGAATTCGAGTAGCCGGCAGATCGAGCCGCCTTTCGAGCTGAACCTGGTCGACCCGAGGCTTTATTCGGATGGCGATCCGCACGAGGTGTGGCGATGGCTGCGGACGAACGATCCCGTGCGCTGGCATCCGGCTGGCGAACTGCCAGGATTCTGGATTCTGACAACCTACGATGACGTCCTCGCCGTATATCACGACCCGGTTGCCTTCAGCTCGGAAAAAGGCATCCTGTTGCGCCCCGAGGAATACGGTTCCGACCCTGGGGGCGGGCGTACGCTGGCGCTCACCGATCCGCCGCGTCACCGGCAACTCAGGGGTCTGGTACACGACCGGTTCGTACTTCGTTCCGTGCGATCCCTCGAAGCGGAGATTCGGGGCATCGCGCGTGACGTCGTGCTGCAGGCGCTCGAGCGTGAGCGGTGTGACTTCGTGACCGATGTCGCGGCCCGGATACCGCTGTACGTCATCTGCACCATGATGGGCGTTCCCCGCGAGGATTGGGAACATCTCCTCGCACTCACGACCCTCGCTTTTGGCGGGCCCGATGCCGAGACGCGCAGTCTCGCGCACATGGATATTCTGCAGTACTTCACTGCTCTCGTCGCGGAACGCGGCAAAAAACCCGCCGACGATCTGGTGAGCGCACTGGCGACCGCGGAGATCGACGGCAGAAAACTCACCCCGGACGAGGTTCTCCTCAACTGTGACAACCTCCTCGTGGGCGGGACCGAAAACACCCGCATCGCCGCTGCCGGCGGTATGGAAGCCCTGATCCAGCATCCGGATCAGTGGCAGAGGGTGTCCGAGGACCCCGAGTTGCTGCCGTCTGCGGTGGAGGAGGTACTGCGCTGGACCTCCACTGCCACCCACATCATGCGTACCGCCACCCGGCCGACCGTCATCCGCGACCGGCAGATCGACGCAGGCGAGCGGATCACCCTGTGGAACCCGTCCGCCAACCGGGACGAGAACGTCTTCCCTGACCCGGATCGTTTTGATGTCGGCAGGCGACCGAACCGGCATATCACGCTGGGGACAGGCGAACACTTCTGCCTCGGCGGTACCCTTGCCCGCGCTGAACTCCGGTTTCTCTATGAGGAACTGCTGACGGCCACCCGGCAGATCGAGCTCGACGGCGTGCCGACACGGTTGAATTCCATCGTCGTCAACGGTCTTGAGCGGATGCCTGTGCGGATGATCCCCCGGTAGCACCGAGGAAAGCCCGAAGCCTCGCCCGATCGAGCTTGCCAGACGCGGTCAACGGCATGCCAGGCAGGGTCACGAGCTGACCGGGAACCATGTGGACAGGCAGTTGGGCGGCACAGTGGTCGAGCAGT
Source organism: Nocardiopsis sp. NPDC006198 (assembly GCF_040613895.1). NCBI lineage: Bacteria > Bacillati > Actinomycetota > Actinomycetes > Streptosporangiales > Nocardiopsidaceae > Nocardiopsis > Nocardiopsis sp. NPDC006198. The sequence continues at coordinate 32,106 of NZ_JBEXSY010000037.1, forward strand.
TCCTGATGCAACTGTTCGCTCGCGTTCACCGAATCTGCGGTGACGATGTAGGCCACCAGCAGACTCTCCCTTGGCAACGCGTCCTCCACAGCCGCGACCGCGTCCACCACGTGCGCATGACTTCTGAGGACCGCCTCGACCTCACCCAGTTCGATGCGGAAGCCACGGAGGTTCACCTGACGGTCGTCGCGACCGAGGTACTCGTAGGAACCGTCCGGACGTTGCCTGGCCAGATCGCCGGTCCGGTACCAGACCCGCTCGACCCCGTCGAGGTCGAGCCGCCGGAAGCGCTCGGCAGTGAGCTCTGGCCGACCCAGGTACGCGCCGGCGACTCCGGCCCCGGCGACCTGGATCTCCCCCACGTCGCCGACCGGAACCTCGACGCCGCGGGCGTCGAGCAGAGCGAGCTTGAGATGGCGCAGGGGCCGGCCGATCCAGGTGCCACCGGTGTCCTCCGCCACGTGTTCGGCCTTGAGCCGCCCATACGTGACGTGCACCGTGGTCTCGGTTATTCCGTACATGTTGACGAGTGCCTCGGCGTCGGGCCGCAGTTGCATCCAGCGACGTACCGAGACTCGGTCCAGTGGCTCGCCGCCGAAGATGACGTAACGCAGCGCTAGTTCGACTGCGGTGCGCTCATACGCTCTCACCAGGTGCTTGAAGAAGCTCGGCACCTGGTTGAGCACGGTGATCCGCTCGTGGGCGAGCAGGTCGAGGAAGGCTGCCGGGTTGCGGGCGGCCTTCGCGGGCACGATGACGAGTCGGCCACCGAACAGCAGCGCTCCCCACATCTCCCAGACGGCGAAGTCGAAGCAATCACTGAAGAAGTGCGACCACGCATCGTCCGGGCCGAACGCGAACGGGCCATTGATGCAGGCGCTGAACAGCGCGAGTACCGCGCTCTCCGGGACCGGCACACCCTTGGGAACGCCAGTGGAGCCGGAGGTGTAGATCACGTAGGCCGGAGTGTCTGCCAGGCGCGTGGCGGGCGGTTCGAGTTGCCCGGCGCCGGGCACGCGGTGGACACGGGAAAGCTCCCCCGGCAGCAGCCCAGCGGCAGTCTCATCCGTGATGACCGTCCTGATCCCACTGTCCTCGGTCATGAATCGAAGACGCTCACGCGGATAGGCTGGGTCAAGTGGGACGTAGCCGCAACCGTGGCTCAGCACAGCGAGAATCGCGGCCACTACCTCCCAGCCACGCGAGAGGCCGATTCCGACGAGCTCGCCGGCTTGGACGCCACATTCCCGAAGCCCGTAACGGTACTCGGCGGCGGCCCGGTTGAGTTGGGCATAGCTGATCTGCTCGGGCCCGTCCGTTATCGCTACAGCGTGCGGAGTGCGTGCTGCGTGCGCGGCGAAGGTCCGGTAGAGCGACTCGATTTCGGGTAACCTCTCCAACCTGTCGATCACCAGGTGAAATCTTCGCGCCACGCTCGCTTCTCGAGGCAGAAGACGCGGAAATCCCGGGCTAGGGCGACGAGCTCTTCGGTGCCGCTTCGGGCGGCGGCGCGCTCGAACCAGGTGAAGACGTCAGCGGCATCGGAATCGCGTTCGAAATGAGTGACCGCCAGAGCGCGGAAGATCGGTTTCGCAGATTCGCGAGTCATTGATCCCCAGGTATCCACGAGCTCGGCGATCTCCTGTTCGGAGATGGGCGGGCGCTGCATGATGCGGACGTCTTCGGTTGCGGGCATCGCGTGGTGTATGTCGCGTTTGGGGTCGAAGCCGTCACCCGCGAAGTCGAGGCACAACGAGAGCCGGGCAGCGCCAGGAGCGCTGTAGGCCGAGTGCGGGTCGCTCGTGTGGATCTGCCAGACCTCACCCGCGCGCAGGTGATAGACGGTGCCGTTTTCCGAATGCAGCGACCCCTCGCTCGTGCGCAGCGGCACCTGGAGGCGAACGCCGGGTCGATCGAATTCCAAGAAGTCCCGATGAGGGGCCAGGATGCCGTCCCGCAAACCGAATATCCGGACCCACTGGAGGGCGGTGATGGTAAAATGCTTACGCACGAAAGCCATGATCCCCGGCAACCGGTCACCGAGGTCGGTCGTGGTCAGCCCACCCGAATGCGGACGGAATGCGCTGTCGTTCTGCGCGCCAGACTCGTTGGCGAGAACATAACTTACCCACTCACCGAAGGTAAAGGAATTGTATTCGGCGGGAGCGGTCTCTGCGTCGATCAACGCCAGCTCGCCCGCAAGGTCCGGCACGTCCAATGGAAGCACTGCGATTCGCCGCGATTTAAGCACACCAGAAATAATACACGACTCACCGACTATCGGCTAGTACTCCAGTCTCCAGTTGTAGGTCCGGTTTGTCATAGTTTCTGAAGTACCTGTCTGCGGTAATGGCACTGACGGGCGTTCGCTCGGTGGGAACGTCTGAACGACGTGTTCGCCGACGCGGTCGCGGTGGACGCCCTGGTTCGGCACGGCCGCCCTGAGACGGCAACGCACGGAATGCCGCCCGGCACCACATTCTTCCTCCACCCCTCCCGGACACCCCTGGACCAGGTCGACCTGAGCGCTGACACCGATGCCGCACCGGACGGATGCACGCCATGGGCATGCCACGGCTCTGCCACCGGCGGTACAGCGGAGGGAGGCGGCACCCGATGACCGCAACCCTGCCGCCGAACCAGCTCGCCGCCCCTCGCTCCACCACGGCGACGATCGGTTCCCTGTGCACCGGCTACGCCGGGCTCGACATGGGCGTGGCCGCGGCGCTGAACGGCAATGCCCGACTGCTCTGGACAGCCGACAACGACCCCCACGTCACCCGGTTGCTCACGCACCGGCTCCCTGACGCTCCCAATCTCGGGAACCTGGCGGCGGTGCGCTGGACGGCGGTGGAGCCGCCCCAGGTGCTCACCGCAGGGTTCCTCTGCCAGGACGTCAGCGCAGCCGGCCGAGGAGCCGGAATCGAGAAAGGAACACGCTCTGGTGTCTGGCACCACGTCATGGACGCCGTTCGCCACCTACGACCCCGCCTGCTCGTGCTGGAGAACGTGGCCGCCCTGCGCTGGAAAGGCCGAGGACTCGACCGCGTACTCGCGGACCTGGCCCGCGCGGGGTATGACGCGAGCTGGTGTTGCGTACGCGCTTCCGAAGTCGGTGCGTGTCACCGCCGCGAACGCGTCTTCGTTATTGCCCACCCCGTGCGCCAGCGACGGCCACCGGGGATCCTCCGACCCGTGTCGGCGCACGCGGCAGAAGCGGCAGGTCCGCCTCGGCGATGTGCTGTGCCACCCACCCCACATCCCCGCGTACGCACGCACCCGCGCTGCGCACACCACGGGCCGCACCCGCACCCCCGAGCGTCTGCTGCCGACTCCTTTGGCCACCGACGGCACCAAAGGCAGTCCTCGGCAGAGGGATTCACACGGGCGCCCCACACTGCCCTCCGCGGCCATCGGTACCCACACCGACGACCCCACCCCGAAGCCGCAGTTCCGGCGGTGCCGTTCGCGTACGCATGGGGCGAGTACGAACCCGCCGTCCGGCGGTGGGAGAAGGTGCTCGGCAGAGCGGCACCCCCGCCCACCGAACTCGGCACCCGGGGACAGCCCCGGCTGAGTGCCGCACTGGTCGAGTGGATGATGGGCCTGCCCCCAGGCTGGGTCACCGATCCCGCCCTCGCACTGCCGCGCGCCGCTCAGCTCCAGGCGCTCGGCAACGGGGTGGTGCCGCAGCAGGCGTGCGCTGCCGTCCGGCACCTGCTCGCTGAAGCCGCCCTCACCGGTGAAGAGCCGGACGGGGAGGGCCGTCGGTGAACCGGGACATCTCCACTCCGGACGGCATGCCGCGCAAGGGGAGCGGCACCGGACGGCAAGACGCAGATCGCAGCCGCAACAGCGCTCCCACGCAGGTGAAACGCGATTACCGTTCAGGTTCCGATGAGCGTGGTCGGCAGGAGCTGGAGGTCTTCACTCCTGCGGAGGCCGCCGAGCTGCTCAAGGTTCCCGAGTCCTGGCTGCGCAAGCGCGCTTCGGCTCGGCGGGTGCCCTGCACCTTCATCGGCAAGCACCTGCGCTTCAGCTCCAGCGACCTTGAGCAGATCATCCGCGAAGGCCACCGCGACCCCGTCACCGGCCCCTCACGCGCTCGTCGCACCACCTGAAACACACCGAGAAGGGGAGTACGCATGGCGTACGCAGAACGCCGGGGCAGGACCTGGCGTGTGAAGTACAAGAAACCCAACGGCGCCTGGGCGTCGGAGTCGGGGTTCGCGACCAAGGAAGCAGCCCTGGCCTGGGGACGCGACCAGGAGACCGACATCCGCCGGCACACCTGGATCGACCCAGCCCAGGCCGAGGTCCGCTTCGGGAACTTCGCCGAGGAGGTCTTCGACGCAGCCCGGCTGGCGGGCAACACCAGGGCCAAGTACCGCTCCTACCTGGATTGCCACATCCTGCCGCAGTGGGAGGACTGGCCCCTGGGCGCGGTCTTCAACGACTACCTGGAGATCGAGCGCTGGGTGAGGGACCTGCACGAGGAGCTGGCCGAGCCCTCGGTGGCGTCGGTCTTCGCCTACTTCTCCCGGCTGCTGGAGGTTGCGGTCAAGGCCCGCAAGATCCCCGCCAACCCCGCCCGCGGCGTCCGGGTGACCAGCGGCGAGTACGAGGCCGATCGGCAGGTGGCCACCCCGGCCCAGTTCCTGCGCGCGGCCCTGCGGCTGCACGAGACCTTCGGCAGGGCGGGGTTCGTGCTGGCACTGATGAACGGCTACACCGGCGCCCGCTGGTCGGAACTGGTCGCTCTGAGACCGCACGACTACGACGAGATCAACCACGCCGTCCCGGTGCGCACACCGCTGCGCGAGGTCGGCGGGAAGCTGGAGACGGCCCCGAGTCCCAAGACCCCGGCGGGCAAGCGGTGGATCCAGCTCCCGCCGTTCCTGGACGCCCTCTACACGGAGCTGATCGAGGACTGCGCCGAGGACTACCTCTTCAGCGGTCCCCGGGGCGGTCTGTTGCGCCGGGGCAACTTCCGGGCCCGGTTCTGGCGTCCGGCCTGGGACGGCGACCCCCGCAGCGGCGAGGCCTGGTGGCGGCGTCCGCTGCTGCCGGGCCTGACGTTCAACGAGGGCCGCCACACCCACCGCACCTGGTTGGCCGAGGACGAGATCCCGGAGGTTGCCCGTGCGGCTCGGCTGGGGCACCGGGTGCCGGGGATGGCCCGGGTCTACGAGCACGTCACGCCGGAGATGAAGCGGCGTGTACTCAGCGTGCTCGAGAACCGGTGGCGGGGGAGCGTGACGGCTCTCACGATACGGGAGCGGGAGTGGCTCTTCGCTGTGGCGCCGACGCTCGAAGAGCACTACCGTGGAAACAGCGAAAGCGGGCTCCCAGAGGAACCCGCTTCGAAGACGATCTCCCAGATATCTCCCAGTCTGGGCTGACCGGTCTTCACCAACATGTCAGATAAACCCTCTGACCTGCGGTGATGCTGGTGGGCGATACAGGACTCGAACCTGTGACCTCTACCGTGTCGAGGTAGCGCTCTAACCAACTGAGCTAATCGCCCTCATCGGGGGATGAGGTACTGCGCACTGCGAGGCGGAGACGGGAATCGAACCCGTGTGCAGGGATTTGCAGTCCCTTGCCTCAACCACTCGGCCACTCCGCCAGGAAACGACATGGGGAACGTCGAGTGACACCCATGCGGGCCTCTCCGAGCGGACGACGGGATTCGAACCCGCGACCCTCACCTTGGCAAGGTGATGCTCTACCAGCTGAGCCACGTCCGCATGTGCGCCGGGCTGACGACCCGGCACCGGTACCGCTCCACCATCCGGAAATGGTGGAGCCGAACCGTTCGCGAGCGGACGACGGGATTCGAACCCGCGACCCTCACCTTGGCAAGGTGATGCTCTACCAGCTGAGCCACGTCCGCGCGGCGAGTGGTGGCGACCTCCGAGGTCTCCCTCGTGCGTCCCCCTCGCTGCGTTAAGAACTCTAGCGGATTCCCGGCCAAGCGCGAAATCGGATTCGGCGGGGCGCACGCGGGAACGCGCCCGCGCCCTGCCGTGGCAGGCCCTGCGGACGACCTGCCGCGGCGGCAGGAGTCAGTTCTCCACGTGTGCGGGCGTGGAGGGCATGTCGGGGCGGGGAGGCGCGGACAGGTACTGGCCGACCCGTTCGATGACCTTGTTCATCTCGTAGGCGATCAGGCCCACGTCGCTGTCGGAGTCGGACATCAGCGCCATGCACGCGCCCTCGCCCGCCGCGGCGACGAAGAGGAAGGCGCGGTCCATCTCGATGATGCTCTGGCGGATGTCGCCGGCGGAGAACTGCTTGCTCGCACCGCCCGCGAGGCTGTGCAGCCCCGAGGCGATGGCCGACAGGTGCTCGGCGGCGGGGCGGTCCAGGCCGCTGGAGGTGGCCATGAGGAGTCCGTCGGTGGACAGGACGATGGCGTGCTGTGTTCCGGAGGCGCGCGTGAGGAGGTCGTCCAGCAGCCAGCTGAGTTCTCCGCGGGCGGTGCTCGGTGGGGTCATGTCTCTCTTTGCTCTGTCGGTTGTCGGGGCGTGACGGGACACGCGCACCGGGGGTGCGGCAGGATCGGCCGGGAGGGAGAGTTCTGATCAGCTGCGACCGGTCCCGCATAAGCGTTGCCCAGATGATAGTCATTCGTAACTTATCTGTCCGGCCGACACGGTGGGTACCGGGTGGGCCGCGCTCCGAACCGAGGCGTGTGACCAGTCGCGATGGGCGGGTTCGGGCGGGTCCGTGACCGGACCGGAGGCCGGTGCCGGTCACTTCCCTTGCCAACCCGGAGGGGCGGCGGGTAGGGAGGTCCCGGGGCTCGGGGGCCTCCGAGGTGGGAGTATCGGGAAGACACCGGCCCGACCTGGGCACTTGAGAACTTGGGGGTTGGAATGAGGGTGTGGATCGCGGGTGCGGGGTACGGCCGCGGCGCCGTCGTCGACGAGAGCGAGGCGCGCATCCCCGCGCTCGACCACGGGATCACCGTGGGGGACGGGGTGTTCGAGACGGTCCGGTCCCGGAACGGCCGCCCGTTCGCGCTCACCCGCCACCTGCGGAGGCTGGCCCGCTCCGCCGCCGGCCTGGGGATGGCCGAGCCGGACCTGGAGCTGATCGCCGACGGCGTCGGCCTGGCCGTGGCCGCCAACCCCGAGCTGACCGACGCCCGTGTGCGCATCACCGTGACCGACGGCGCGGGGCCGCTGGGCTCGGACCGCTCGCCGGGCGAGCAGACCGTCATCGTGGCGCTGGGCCCCTTCCCGGGGATCCCGCCGCACACGGACGTGGCGCTGGCCCCCTGGCCGCGCAACGAGTTCGGCGCCCTGGCGGGCCTCAAGACCACCTCCTACGCGGACAACGTGCGGGCCCTGGCCCACGCCAAGGAGAGGGGCGCGAGCGAGGCGGTCTTCCGCAACGTGAGCGGGAACCTCTGCGAGGGCACCGGCAGCAACGTCTTCGTGGTGCTCGACGGGGTCCTGGTCACCCCGCCCCTGTCGGCGGGGCCGCTGGCGGGCATCACCCGGGAGCTGGTTCTGGAGTGGTTCGGCGGGGAGGAGGCCGACGTGCCCATGGAGCGCCTGCCGGACGTCTCCGAGGCGTTCCTGACATCCACCGGGCGCGACGTCCAGCCGATCCTGCACATCGACGGCAGGCAGGTCTCTCCCGGGGTCGGCCCGGTGACGGCCAAGGCCATGGCGGTGTTCGCGGAGCGCTCCGCCGCCGACCTCGACCCGTGACGGGCGGCGGGCCGGACCGGGGGCGGTACGGCGGGCCCTGCGCCCCCTGAGGCGGGGCTCCGGCACGACGGAGGGGCGGCGCTCCGTGCGCCGCCCCTCCGTCGTGTCAGGGGTTCCTGGGTCCCGTACGGGGCCTCAGGAGTGGAGGTGCTGCTGGATCTCCTCGTCGAGGTCCACGAACTGCGCCTCCTGGCCCGCGGGCACGATCTCGTAGGTCCTGTGCAGGAACTCCGCCAGCGGGGAGACCTGGGTGTCGAACTCCGCCTGGCCGAAGGGCGAGGAGAGCGCGATGCTCACGCTGCGCTCGCCGCTCTCGTCCTTGGAGGGCCACACGCGCACGTCGCCCTCGCCCACGGGGCGCACGATGCCGACGGTGAGGAGTTCGCGCGCGAAGATCCACTCGACGGGGTTGTCCTCGCCGGTGTGGAACGCGACCCGGATCGCGTAGGGGTCGTCCGAGCTGTAGTCCAGCCGCGCGACCAGCGGAACCGAGGTGCGTTCGGGAACCACGAGCCGCAGGCCCAGCTCGGCGGTGGCAGTGGTGTCGCTACTGTTCATGTTCGCCAAACCTTTTCTCGTCCGGCCCTGCTCGTTGCGGCGCGGGTCGGTTGCCGTCTCACCCGCTCCAACGCGGCTTCCCGCGGAACATGACGTGAGTACGGAGACTTTCTTGGTCGGATGGGACCGGAGGTCTCGCTGCCCGCCCAGCGGGCCCAGCTCGCCGCAACGCGGCTCCACGATCCTTCGTCACTGTAATGACCAGGAGAAACCAAAGATTTCCCCATGTCGGGTGGTCCGCGTCACGCGGAGGTAATGTCGCGGCGGTACTCGACGGGGCCACGGGGGCGGGAACTCCTTCTCAGGGCGGGAATCACCACCGACAGAAGACACTCCCACGAACCCGCCGGTAGTAACGTGTGACCTCTGTCACAGGTTGGTGGGTCCGCCGGGTGGGCCGTGTGCGTCGAGCACCCCCGAACATGCGCTAAAGTTTTTCTTGTCCGGCCGAGAGGGCGGGCAGCGCAGCAGTTCAGGGCGATTAGCTCAGTTGGCTAGAGCGCGTCGTTCACACCGACGAGGTCACTGGTTCGAGTCCAGTATCGCCCACAGCAGGGGAGGGCCGGATCCGCTTCACGCGGATCCGGCCCTCCCTCTTTTCGTCGTGTCCGTATCACGGGCGGGGCAAGGGCCCGCGCCCGGCGGCGGACCCGCGCCTATTCGTGCGGCGGGGTGCAGGGCAGCGCGCGCCGCCGCCTCCGGTCCCGCCGCTCCCGGAAGCGGCGGAAGGCCTCGTCCCTGAGGCGCATCCCCAGCTGCTCGGCGCGCAGGAACCACACGCGCGCGGGGCGCACGAGCCTCTGGGCCCACCGGAACTCGGTGCTGAAGATGACCAGCCCCAGGATGACCGACGCCAGCCCCGGGCCGGGGATCACCATCATCAGGAGCCCGGCGAGGACCACCAGCGTGCCGACCGTGCCGACGAGGATGCGCCAGGGCAGGTGCAGCGCCGGGTGGGTGTGCATACGTCTGCGGAAGAGGCGGAGCCTGGCCCGCAGCCGTCGCCACCGCCTCGCGTGGGCACGGCGGGAGGGGGATGTCTCCGGGGCCGGTGGGCCGGTCGGTGGGCTCGGTGACATGCGCTCACAGTATTCGGTCGCAGAGACTGGGTGTATTCGGGTCCGCGGTGGCCGGTGGTCGGATGTCTGCTGATTCTCACCGATCTCGAACCCCGGATCAATGGTCTTTGGTATGGCTGTGGACAGCTTCCTGAAAGGTGACGTTCTTTGACAGAACGTCTTCCCGGGGGGAGAGGATTCCCTTCTGTCACCGTTCCCCCGGGATGTGGTGGCACCGGGCGGCCTGGGCGGACACGGCCGAATTCCCCGACCGAATCACCGGGGGCGGAGCCGCTCCGGGGTGCGCCTCCGGGGCCGCGCGGCGGCCCGGGAAGAGGGCGCGCGGGCCCCGGGCGCACGCCGTCGGACCTGTGGACGGCCGGGGCGGAGCCACCCCGGAGCCGATAGCATCGGGGGGAAAACGCCTGGCCGCCCCACGGGGCGGTCGGTACGCGTTAGACCGCGATCCACGTCCTTAGGAGTCACCGTGTCCGCCGCGCCTGAGCTGCACATCACCCTCGCCGGAACCCCGCGTGCGGTGGCGGCCACCACTACGGCGGGGCAGGCACTGGAGGCCGACGGCAGGACCGTCGTCGCGGCGCTCGTCAACGGCGAGCCGCGCGACCTGGACCGGGAGCTGCACGAGGGCGACGTCGTCGAGCCGATCGCGATCGACTCCGACGAGGGCCGGGCGATCCTGCGCCACTCCACCGCGCACATCCTCGCGCAGGCGGTCCAGGAGCTCTTCCCGGAGGCCCGGCTGGGCATCGGCCCGCCCGTCGAGAACGGCTTCTACTACGACTTCGACGTCGCCGAGCCGTTCACCCCCGCCGATCTCAAGGCCATCGAGAAGAAGATGCAGCAGATCATCAAGCAGGGGCAGCGCTTCGACCGCCGCGTCGTCACCGAGGAGGGCGCGCGGGCCGAGCTGGCCACCGAGCCCTACAAGCTGGAGCTGATCGGCCTCAAGGGCGGCGCCACGGAGGCCGCCGAGGGCGCCGGGGTCGAGGTGGGGGCCGGCGAGCTCACCATCTACGACAACGTCCACCCGCGCACCGGCGAGCAGTGCTGGAAGGACCTGTGCCGCGGGCCGCACCTGCCCACCACCAGGGCCGTCCCCGCGTTCAAGCTCATGCGCACCGCCGCCGCCTACTGGCGCGGCAAGGAGACCAACCCGCAGCTCCAGCGCGTCTACGGCACCGCCTGGGAGACCAAGGAAGCCCTCAAGGACTACCTGACCTTCCTGGAGGAGGCCGAGAAGCGGGACCACCGCAAGCTCGGCGCGGAGCTGGACCTGTTCTCCATCCCGGACGAGATCGGCTCCGGCCTCGCCGTCTTCCACCCCCGGGGCGGCATCATCCGCCGGGTGATGGAGGACTACTCGCGCAAGCGGCACGAGGAGAGCGGCTACGAGTTCGTCTACTCCCCGCACGCCACCAAGAGCACCCTGTTCGAGAAGTCGGGGCACCTGGACTGGTACGCGGACGGCATGTACCCCCCCATGAAGCTCGACGGCGGCCAGGACTACTACCTGAAGCCGATGAACTGCCCGATGCACAACCTGATCTTCGACGCGCGCGGGCGCTCCTACCGGGAGCTGCCGCTGCGCCTGTTCGAGTTCGGCACCGTGTACCGGTACGAGAAGTCGGGCGTGGTGCACGGCCTGACCCGGGCCCGGGGCTTCACCCAGGACGACGCCCACATCTACTGCACCGAGGAGCAGATGGCGGACGAGCTCGACTCGCTGCTGACCTTCGTGCTGGAGCTGCTGCGCGACTACGGCCTGGACGACTTCTACCTGGAGCTGTCCACCAAGGACCCGGAGAAGTACATCGGGGACGACGCGGTCTGGGACACGGCCACCGCCACCCTGCGCGAGGCCGCCGAGAAGCAGGGGCTCGAACTGGTCATGGACCCGGGGGGCGCCGCCTTCTACGGCCCCAAGATCTCGGTCCAGGCCAAGGACGCCATCGGCCGCACCTGGCAGATGTCCACGATCCAGCTGGACTTCAACCTGCCCGAGCGCTTCGACCTGGAGTACACCGCCCCGGACGGCTCCCGCCGGCGGCCGGTGATGATCCACCGCGCCCTGTTCGGCTCCATCGAGCGGTTCTTCGCCGTCCTGCTGGAGCACTACGCGGGCGCCTTCCCCGCCTGGCTGGCCCCGGTGCAGGCGGTGGGCATCCCCATCGCGGACGAGCACGTGCCCTACCTCCAGGAGGTCGCGGCCAAGCTGCGCGCCGAGGGCATCCGCGTCGAGGTGGACGCCGGGGACGACCGCATGCAGAAGAAGATCCGCAACGCCCAGAAGCAGAAGGTGCCCTTCATGCTGCTGGCCGGAGACGAGGACATCAGCAAGGGCGCGGTGTCCTTCCGCTTCCGGGACGGCTCGCAGAACAACGGCGTGCCGGTCGACGAGGCCGTGGCCGAGATCGTCGCCGCCGTCCGCGAGCGCCGGTAGGGCGCCGCCGCGCCGCCGGGAAGAGGTCCCGGACGGCGCCGGACGCGCACGGCAGAGCGCCCACCCGGTCCTCCGGGTGGGCGCTTCCCCGTTCCGCCGGTCGCCGCGGCGACGGGGTCAGCGCTGCTCTCGCGGCGCCGTGGACTCGTCGTCGTCGCGGAAGAGGTCCGCGCGGGAGATGCGCGCGGTCGCGTTGGGGTCCGGGGCGTTCTGCTCCTCCTCGTCGTCGCGGAAGAGGTCCGCGCGCGAGATGCGGTGCGTCGAGTTGGGGTCGCTCATGAGGGTTGCTACTCCTAATTGCTTCGGGGCACAGCGGATCTTATCCGTCTCCTGCGGGGGAGTCCGCCTGCTCAGGTTCGGGTGCAGGGAGCCGTGACCCCGGTCAGGGGCCCGCGGGGTGCCGCTTCCACGCCTCCGCGGGGATGCGCTCCACCATGTCGATCAGGTAGTCGGCGGCGGTGAGGGACCGGTCGGGGTCCAGGCGCATGGCGGCCCAGGTGAGGACGTAGTCGCCGCTGAAGCGTACCGGCAGCGACCGCGACCGCGGATCCGAGAGCAGCCACGCGGTCATGGCGCGGTCGAGGACGGCCCGGGCGAACCCGGTGTCGCCGACGGCGTGGAAGGCCCTGTCGAAGGCGTCGTCGGACGGCGTGAGGCGGTCCCTGCGGCGGATCTCCAGCTCGGCGTTGGGGCCGGGGGTGCGGACCGCGACGATTCGGTAGGCCTGGCGGCCCCCGGCCGCGCCGTGCCTCGGCTTGTGGGTGTGCTCGAAGATGACGACCGGGTGCCGGCCGCGGCGCCCGGAGAGGACGTGCTGGACGCGCGGGTGGGGGCCGTTGGTGGAACGCGGCAGGACCGCTTCGCCCAGCGGGGCCGGCTGGTGCTCGGCGTAGGTCCACCCGTGCTCGCGGGCCCAGACGCGGAGCTCCGCGACGCGTTCCTTGCGAAAGTGCGCGGCGACCGCGATCGCGCCGGCCGACACCACGACGACGACCAGAGCGATCACAGGCAGGGCGCCTTCCATCCGGTGTCTCCTCCGGCTGGGGAACGTGGGGCGGCCGAGGACCCGAGGGGCCCGCTGCGGCGGGCCGGGCCTTCCGGGCCCGGAAAGCAAGGGGCCCGCTCTGGCCGTACGGGTCCATTCTGTGCTCATTGCTGTTACTTGTCACCCCTTGGCGTTGTTCCCCGGTGACCCGCGGAGTTCACGTACCCGTGGAGCTGTCCCCATACCCTCCCGAAACATGCGGAGCACCGCCGAAAGTACATGCGAGACCCCGGCCGCGACCTGCGCGAAAGCTCGCGTCCGCCGCGTCCGCGGACATTCCCGGGGCCCGGCCGGCGCACTTTCTCCGAATTCGACAGAACTGCCGGTGATTCAATAGGCACTCAGGGTGAGAATTGTCCGGAACCGGTCACGGGGCCGGTCCGTGAAGCGCGGCCCGAAACGCCGTTCCCCGGGGAGCGGCACGGTCCGCCGGGCGCGCGGCGTCCGGAGGATCCGGGGCCGTGCCGGTCCCCGCGGCTCCGGGACGGACCCCGGCGCGGGCCCGGGCCGTGCCGGTCCCGCGGCGGGTCCCCGGCGGTCGCGCCGCGGGGCGCCGGAGCCGCCGTCCCGGCCCGCGCGCCCCCGCGCGACACTCCCGCCGTGCCGTCGCGGACACGCGCCCGTTTTGTGGCACACCTCGCATGGAGCCGGGGCCGTGCAGGGGGACCACGGGCACTTTTTGTGGGGTTCCCACAACACAGCAGATCCGCCATGGGCGATTCGGGACATTGCTGTACCCGGTGGCGATCGAGCAAGGTATAGATAGGTGGAGGCGACGCTCCGGGCTTTGGAGGTCGCCTTCTGTGCGTGGGTACTTGGGAGGCTCAACCGGTGTTCAGTCGTGTCGCCATCGTCAACCGTGGAGAGGCCGCGATGCGCCTCATCCACGCAGTTCGGGATCTTTCCGCGGAGATCGGGACGCGGATCGAGACGGTCGCCCTCTACACCGACGCCGACCGCAACGCGACCTTCGTCCGCGAGGCGGACATCGCCCACTCGCTGGGCCCGGCCTCGGCGCGCCCCTACCTCGACCACGCCGTCCTGGAGCGGGCCCTGGTCGAGACCGGGGCCGACGCCGCCTGGGTCGGCTGGGGCTTCGTCGCCGAGGACCCGGCCTTCGCGGAGCTGTGCGAGAAGATCGGCGTCACCTTCGTCGGGCCGAGCGCGGAGGCGATGCGCAGGCTCGGTGACAAGATCGGCGCCAAGCTCATCGCCGAGGAGGTCGGCGTCCCCGTCGCCCCCTGGAGCCGCGGCGAGGTCGCGACGCTGGAGGACGCCCTGCGCGCCGGCGACGAGATCGGCTACCCGCTGATGCTCAAGGCGACCGCGGGCGGCGGCGGGCGGGGCATCCGCATGGTCGCCTCGGGCGAGGACCTGGCCGAGGCCTACGAGCGCACCAGCCAGGAGGCGCTGCGCGCCTTCGGCTCCGGCGTCGTCTTCCTGGAGCGCCTGGTCACCGGCGCCCGGCACGTCGAGGTCCAGGTCATCGCCGACGGCCAGGGCACCGCGTGGGCGCTGGGCGTCCGCGACTGCTCGGTGCAGCGGCGCAACCAGAAGGTCATCGAGGAGTCCGCCTCCCCCGTCCTGGGCCCGGAGCAGACCGCGGAGCTCAAGGCCTCCGCCGAACGCCTCGCCGTGGCCGTCGGCTACCGGGGCGCCTGCACCGTGGAGTTCCTCTACCACCCGGGCGAGAAGCTGTTCGCGTTCCTGGAGGTCAACACCCGGCTCCAGGTCGAGCACCCGATCACCGAGATCACCACCGGCACCGACCTGGTCCGGCTGCAGCTGCAGGTGGCGAGCGGGGAGCGGCTGGAAGGCGTCCAGCCCGCAGAGACCGGACACGCCGTCGAGGCCCGCCTCAACGCCGAGGACCCCGACCGCGACTTCGCTCCCGCCCCCGGCCGCATCGCCCGCCTGATCCTGCCCGCCGGGCCCGGCATCCGCGTCGACACCGGTGTCAGCGAGGGCGACACCATCCCGGCCGACTTCGACTCGATGATCGCGAAGATCATCGCCTACGGCCGCGACCGCGAGCAGGCGCTGGCCCGCCTGCGCCGCGCGATGGCCGAGACCACCGTCATCATCGACGGCGGCGCGACCAACAAGGGCTTCGTCGTCGACCTGCTCGACCAGCCCGAGGTGATCGACGCCAGCGCCGACACCGGCTGGATCGACAGGGTGCGCGCCGAGGGCCGCCTGACCAGCCACCGGCACGCCGCCGTCGCCCTGGCGGCCGCCGCGATCGAGGCCTACCAGGACGAGGAGGACGTCAGCCGCCGGCGGCTGCTGTCCAGCGCCCACGGCGGCCGTCCGCAGGTGCAGCACGAGAGCGGCCGCCCGCTGGACCTCAAGCTCCGCGGGGTGGGCTACCGCGTCGCCGTCGCCCGCGTCGGCCAGAGGCGCTTCCGCGTCGGGCTCTCCGGCGGCGGCGACGTGCACCCGGCGGACGTCGAGGTCGAGCGCTTCGACGAGCACAGCGGCCGCATCGTCGTCAACGGCCGCCGCTTCCGGCTGGTGACGGCCACCCACGGGCCGATCCACCTGGTGGAGGTCGACGGGGTCACCCACCGGATCAGCCGCGACGAGGGCGGCGTCGTGCGCTCGCCCGCGCCCGCGCTGGTCGTGTCGACGCCCCTGGCCGTCGGTGACGAGGTCGAGCAAGGCGCGCCCATCCTGGTGCTGGAGAGCATGAAGATGGAGACGGTGCTGCGCGCACCGTTCCGCGCCCGGGTGCGCGAGTGCCCGGTGGCGGTGGGCAGCCAGGTCGAGTCCGGCGCCCCGCTGATGCGCCTGGAGCCCCTCGCGGACGAGGGCGCGGAGGACGGCGCCGCGGCCACCGCCGAGACCGCCGAGATCGAGCTCCCCGCGGAGCCCGAGGCGGTGTCCGCGGCCGAGCGGGTCGAGCGCGGACTCCAGGACCTGCGCAGCCTGCTGCTCGGCTTCGACGTGGACCCCCACGACCGCCGGCGCGTGCTGTCGGACTACCTGGCCGCGCGGGCCGAGCTGGGCGGGCGGCCGGTCGAGGGCGAGCTGGACCTGATCACGGTGTTCGCCGACCTGTCCGAGCTGAGCCGCAACAAGCCGGCCGGTGACACCGAGACCGAGCCGCGCAGCCCCGTGCACAGCCCGCGCGAGTTCTTCCACAGCTACCTCCAGAGCCTGGACGTCGAGCGGGCCGGGCTCCCCGAGAGCTTCCGGACCAAGCTCCGCACGGTCCTCGCCCACTACGGCATCACCGACCTCGACCGCACGCCCGAGCTGGAGGCCGCGGTCTTCCGGATCTGCCTGGCGCTCCACCGGATGCCGACCGACGTCGCGGTCGTGTCGGAGCTGCTGCGCCGGTGGCTGGCCGGGCCACTGCCCCTGGAGGCGCTGGGCGAGCGGGCCGGACGCGCCCTGGAACACCTCGTCGAGGCCACGCAGGTGCGCTTCCCCGCGGTGTCCGACCTCGCCCGCGGCGTGGTGTTCCGCTGGTTCGCCCAGCCGCTGCTGCGCCGCAACCGCGCCGAGGTCTACGCCTCCGTGCGCGACGGGCTGCGCTACCTGGACCGCAACCCGGACGCGCCGGACCGCGCGGAGCGGATCCAGACCATGGTGGCCAGCGCCGAACCGCTGGTCAGGCTGATCGGCCAGCGGATCGGGCGGCCCGGCCGCGACCACGCGCCGCTGCTGGAGGTCCTGACCCGCCGCTACTACGGCAACCGGGGGCTGTCCGACGTCGTGGTCCGGGAGGCCGCGGGCTGCCGGTTCGTCACCGCCGACCACACCGGCCACGACGGGGCGACGCGCCTGGTGACCACCGCGGTCGACATCGCCTCCCTGCCCGACGCCGTCGGGGCGGTCGGCGGCTTCGCCGACGCCGCCGCCGGGCGCGGCCTGGTGGCCGACCTCTACGTCACGTGGGACGGCCAGCCGGACGCCGACGAGATGGCGGTGCGGCTCGGACGGATCCTCGCCGAGCACCCGCTCCCCGAGGGCGTCCGCCGGATCACCACCACCGTCGCGGGCACCAGCGGCGCGGTGATGCACCACCACTTCACCTTCCGGCCCGGCGACGACGGCCTCACCGAGGACCGGCTGATCCGCGGGCTGCACCCGCAGATCGCCCGCCGCCTCCAGCTGCAGCGGCTGCGCGAGTTCGACCTCACGCGCCTGCCGTCGGCCGACGAGGAGATCTACCTCTTCAAGGCCGTGGCGCGCGGCAACCCGGCCGACGAGCGCCTCATCGCGATGGGGCAGGTCCGCGACCTGACGCCGCTGCGCGACGCCGACGGCCGCCTCGTCGCACTGCCCGTGGTGGAGGACACGATCGCGGGCTGCCTGGACGCGATCCGCAACATCCGGGCGCAGGGGCCGCAGAACCGGCGCTTCGACACCAACCGGATCATGATGTACGTCTGGCCGGCGACCGAGCTGACCCCCGAGGAGCTCGACACGCTGGTCCAGCGCATCCTGCCCACCACGGAGGGGGCCGGACTGGAGGAGGTCCAGTTCGTCGCCCGCCAGCGCACCGCCGAGGGCGAGCTGACCGAGGTCGCCGTGCGGATCACCCTCGACCCGGGCCACGGCGCGCGCATGCACGTCGACAAGCCCTCGACCGAACCGGTGCCGCCGCTGGACGACTACCGCCAGAAGGTGCTGCGCGCGGCCCGCCGCGGCACCACCTACCCGTACGAGCTGACCGGCCTGCTCGCCGGCCCGGAGGGCCGCTTCGTCGAGCACGACCTCGACGAGCACGGCGTTCTCGCGCCGGTGGACCGGCCCAGGGGAGGGAACACCGCGGCGATCGTCGCGGGCGTCGTCACGACGCCCACCGCGCGGCACCCCGAGGGCGTCACCCGCGTCGTGCTGCTCGGTGACCCCACCAAGGCGCTGGGCGCGCTGTCGGAGCCGGAGTGCAGGCGGGTCATCGCCGCGATCGACCTGGCCGAGCGGATGCGGGTCCCCCTGGAGTGGTTCGCGCTTTCCGCGGGCGCGCGCATCTCGATGTCCTCGGGAACCGAGAACATGGACTGGGTCGCGGCCGCCCTGAAGCGGATCGTCACCTACACCCAGGACGGCGGCGAGATCAACATCGTGGTCGCGGGCATCAACGTCGGCGCGCAGCCGTACTGGAACGCCGAGGCGACGATGCTCATGCACACCAAGGGCATCCTCGTGATGACGCCGGACTCGGCGATGGTGCTCACCGGCAAGCAGTCGCTGGACTTCTCCGGCGGCGTGTCGGCCGAGGACAACTTCGGCATCGGCGGCTACGACCGCGTGATGGGGCCGAACGGCCAGGCCCAGTACTGGGCGCCCAACCTGCCGGCCGCCCGGGACGTGCTGATGGCGCACTACGACCACACCTACGTGGTCCCGGGGGAGGGGGCGCCGCGCAAGGCGGACACGGTCGACCCGGTCGACCGCGACGTCTCGGACTTCCCGCACGAGATCGACGGCAGCGACTTCACCACGGTCGGCCAGATCTTCTCCGTCGAGCACAACCCGGACCGCAAGAAGCCGTTCGACATCCGCACGGTGATGCGCGCCCTCTCCGACCAGGACCACCTGGCGCTGGAGCGCTGGGCGGGGATGGCCGACGCCGACACGTCGGCGGTCCAGGACGTGCACATCGGCGGCTGGCCGGTCTGCCTGATCGGTATCGAGTCGCGGTCGGTGGCACGGCGCGGCTTCCCGCCCACCGACGGGCCGGACACCTACACCGCGGGCACGCTGTTCCCGCGGTCGTCGAAGAAGACCGCGCGGGCGATCAACGCGGCCTCCGGCAACCGGCCGCTGGTCGTGCTGGCCAACCTGTCCGGGTTCGACGGTTCCCCGGAGTCGATGCGCAACCTCCAGCTGGAGTACGGCGCCGAGATCGGCCGGGCGATCGTGAACTTCGACGGGCCCATCGTGTTCTGCGTGATCTCCCGCTACCACGGCGGCGCGTTCGTGGTGTTCTCCAAGGCGCTCAACCCGAACATGACGGTGCTGGCGCTGGAGGGCTCCTACGCCTCCGTGCTCGGCGGCGCCCCCGCGGCGGCCGTGGTGTTCTCCGGCGAGGTGAACAAGCGGACGGCGAACGACCCGAGGGTGACGGAGCTGCACGCCCGGGTCTCGGCGGCCGACGCCGCCGAGCGGGCGGCGCTGAGCGCCCGTCTGGCCGAGGTGCAGTCCGCGGTCCGGGCGGAGAAGGTCGGTGAGGTCGCCGCGGAGTTCGACGCGGTGCACAGCATCCAGCGCGCCGTCGAGGTCGGCTCGGTGGACGCGATCATCAGCGCCGCCGAACTGCGGCCGAGGATCATCGAGGCCATCGAGCACGGCATGAAGCGCTGACGTGCCGAGGGGCCGGCCGTGCGGGGGCACGGCCGGCCCCGGCGTTCCCGGGGCCGGGAGGGCTCAGGGCCAGGTGACGACCACCCGGGTGTGGCGCTTGTCGATGACGAACCCGTCCGGGAGCGCCCGGTCGGGGGTGCCGGCCGGGTGGACGGTGAGGACCGGGCCCGGACCGGACCGGTGGTCGCGGTCCCAGTCCCGTATCCGTCCCGCGAGCCGGGCCGCGAGGTCCCCGGCACGGCGCCCGTGCGCGTGGACGACGAACTCCGAACGCCCCGTCCCGGCGCCCGCGTGCCCGGGCGCGCCCAGGTAGGCGAAACCGCCGTCCTCCGCCAGGGCGGGAGTGCCCGTGGTCCAGGCGGGACGGACCAGGCCGCGGGCGACGGCCTGCGGCGTGGCGGTGAGCAGGCAGAAGCCCGGAAGGGCGGTGGCCAGCCACAGGTCCGGTCCGGTGAAGGGGTCGGCGGGGCCGGGTGCGACCCCCGAGCGCAGGTCCACCCGCGGGGAGGCCGCCGCGTCCGCCAGGGCCGCCGCGTCGGGAGCCGGACCGTCCTCGACGAGCAGGCCCACCTCGTCGCCGTGCAGCGGCACGCGGAGCACGGCGCTCTCGCCCGCCCCCTGCATCGGCACGAACCCGCACGGTTCATCGGACCGGCTCACGAGGTGGCCGTCGTCCGGTTCCAGGGCGAGGGAGCGGGTGAGGCCGCGCAGGCGGAGCGGTGCGACGATCCGGCCGCCCCGGGCCAGCTGTCCGGGCCACGCGGGCGGGATGTCCCAGGTCCCGACGGTGACGACGATCCGGTCGAAGGGCGCGCGGTCGGGGAGGCCGAACTCGCCGTCCGCGAGGACGACGTCCACCCGGCCGTGGCCCGCCCCGTCCAGCGCGGAGCGGGCCCGGGCGGTGACGCCGGGGTCGATGTCGACGGTGGTGACCGAGCCCGCGGGGCCGACCAGTTCGCTGAGCAGGGCGGCGTTGTAGCCGCCCGAGCCGATCTCCAGGACGCGGTGGCCCGGTTCGACCCGGAGCTGGTCGAGCATCGTGGCGACCATGGCCGGCTGGGAGACCGAGCTCGTGGGGAGCCCCGCGGAGTCCGTCCTGGTGACGACGGGGATGTCGGCGTAGGCCCGCTCCAGGGACCGGCCGGGGAGGAAGAGGTGGCGGGGCACCGTCCGCAGGGCGGCCTCGACCCGGGGCGACAGGGGGCGGCCGAGCCGCGCGCTCCGGGCCGCGATCTCGTCCACCAGGGCCTCGCGCAGGCGTTCGGGGGTGTTCGCGTCGTCGTCCACCGGGTCCTCCTCCGCGGCCGGGGCGAGGGGCTGGACTCCCATGATGGCACCTCCTCCGCGACCGGCCCCGGACCTCCCGGGCACGGGCGGCCGGGCACGGCGGCGGCCGGGGAGGCGCCGGGGTCCGCCCCGCGGTGACGGGCCGGGCGTCAGATCACGGGCGCGTCGACCTGTGCCCGCGGGGCGGGGCGACGGGGCGCGGGCCGCGGGGGGAGGCCGGCGGGGGAGGACAGCGCCGGGTCGCGGGCGAGGATCTGGCCGTGCAGCCGTTCCAGCTCGGGGCTCGGGTCCACCCCCAGCTCCTCCACCAGGCGGGCGCGCATGGTCCGGTACGCGGCGAGCGCCTCGGCGCAGCGGCCGTCGCGGTACAGGGCCGTCATCTGGAGGCCCCAGAGGCGTTCGTGCAGCGGGTGGGAGCCGATCACCGGGTACAGCCGCGCGAGGACCTCGGTGTGCCGCCCCTGGGAGAGGTGGATGTCCATGAGGGTCTCGAAGCAGGTGAGCCGCTGTTCGTCCAGGTGCGTGTGGGTGAGCGCCAGGTCACCGTCGAGCGGCGTGTCCTGGAGGGTGGCGCCGCGCCACAGGCCGAGCGCCTCCTCCAGGGTCCGCGCGGCCTCGGCCGGCCGCCCCTCCTCGAGCGTGCGCAGCCCCCTCCGGAGCATGGCGGCGAAGACGGCGGAGTCCAGCTCGTGCTCCCCGACCCGGATGCGGTAGCCCTCCCCGCTGGTCTCGATGCGGTCGATCCGCTGCCGCAGCTGCGAGACGTAGGTCTTGAGGTTGCCCCGGGCGGAACGGGGCGGATCTTCGCCCCAGACGTTGTTGATCAACTGCACGCAGGGGACCGCCGTATTCGCGCGCACGAGGAGGGCGGCGAGGAGTTGCCGGTGCTTTTTGCGGTTGATCGGTATGGAATTACCGGAATCGTCCATGACTTCGAGCGGACCGAGCAATCTGAAGTCCATGAGTATCTCTGATCGTCGTCGTTCCGGCGCGCCGCCATGAAACAGGACTGTCGGCCGGAGTGCCGATTCTTCTCACGTTCTGACCCGCCCGGTGGTGCGCAAACAGGCCATGTCCGATGGTGTGCGAAGAGTAACACGGGGTCACGATCGGCAGCCGTGAATGGCCGGTCCCGGCCGTCCGGGCCTCGAATCCTACGGCATTCGGACTGTCCGTAAAAGAGCTCCGCGGGCCGGGTGGAGAAATGAATCCGGAGTGAACCCCCGGTGTACCCGCCGGTGGTTGTCTGTCGATTGCCATCCAGGCGCACACCGAGAAAGGAACCGAACATGGTCAGCATGATCGCGTCGCTGGGCGATCGAATACTCCGGTCGGTCGTTCCGCAGGTCAGGGTCGAGGCGGCCGCCTGCGGTCCGTGGAGGGACTCGCACTGCAACCGCTGCGGCTTCTTCTGGACCAACAAGGTCCAGTACCAGAAGCGCACGTGCGGCAGCGAGACCCAGGTGCGCGAGCTGGACTGCGGCACCTGCTAGTCGGGCCGCCCCGTCCGGGGCGCCGACCCGGTGGCGGGGCCCTGCTCCGCCACCCCCGTCCGGTGCGCAACGAGGAGGTACGTCGTGGTCTTCGTGGTCGTCGCAGTGGCCCTGGTCGGCGCACTGGGGATCCTGAACCTGTTGTTGGCGATCGGGGTGGTGCGCAGGCTGCGGGAGCACACCGCACTGCTGGAGGGGCGTCCGGGGGCGGCCGACGACGACCTCCCCGCGTCGGCGGCCCCCGTCGGGACCCGGGTCGGCGCGTTCCGGGCGCGCTCCACCCTGGGCTCCGAACTCGTCTTCGAGGAGACGGCCGTCCCCCTCCTGGTGGCCGTCCTGTCCCCCGACTGCTCCCCGTGCCGTGAACGCCTGCCCCTCGTCCTCGACCACGCCGCCCGGCATCCGGGCGAGCGTGTCCTCGCCGTGGTGATCGACGAGGGCGGGCTCGAGGCCGAGATGGTCGCCCTGCTGGAGCCGGCCGTGCCGGTGGTGGTCGAACCCTGGGACGGTGGGCTGCCCCGCCTCCTCGACGTCCGGGGGACCCCCTGCTTCGTGACGGTGGTCGGGGGCGTGGTGGCGGCCACCAGCGTCTTCGCGCCCCGGCCCGGCGGCGTGGCCCTCGGCCCGGCGGCCGGGTGAGCGATGGAGGACACGCACGGGCGGCACGGGAACGGCTGGCGCCAGGTCGCCGCGGGCCTTCCCCCCGCCGTCCGGCTCGTGTGGGGTGCGGGCCGCTGGTGGGCGCTCGGCCTGACGGCGCTGGCCGTGACGGCGGGCGCGGTACCGGTCGCCAACGCCTGGCTCATGCGCACGGTGCTCAACGACCTCGCCGTGGGCGCGGCGCCGGCGGCCGTCCTCGCCGCGGCCGCCGCGCTGGCGGTCCTCGGAGTCGCGACGGCCGTGACCACGGCGCTGCAGGTGTACGCCGAGGACGAGCTGGGCCGCAGGGTCGGCCTCCACGCGGACGACCGCCTGTTCACGGCCGTCAACCGGCTCCCCGGCCTCGGGCGGTTCGAGGACCCGGCCTTCCTCGACCGCCTGCGGCTGGCGGCCGACAACGGGGGGCAGACCCCGGCGCAGGTCCTCCAGGCCGCTCTAGGCCTGGTCGCCGGGCTCGTGACGGTCCTCGGCTTCGTCGGCTCCCTCGTGGTGATCCACCCGGTGCTGGCCGGGGTCGTCCTCCTCGGGACCCTGCCCGCGCTGTGGGGGCAGCTCGGGCTGTCGCGCAGACGGGCCGCCATGATCTGGAGGCTGGGCCCGGTCGAGCGCAGGGAGCTGTTCTACCGCGATCTGATGTCGAGCGCCGAGGCCGCGAAGGAGATCCGCCTCTTCGGGCTCGGCGACATGCTCCGCGGGCGCATGCTGACCGAACGGCGCAGGGCCAACGACGAGAACCGGCGCATGGACCGGCGCGACATGTCCGTCCAGGTCGCCGCCGGGCTCCTGTCCGCCCTGATCTCCGGCGGGGGGCTGGTGTGGGTGGTCCTCCGGGCGGACGCCGGCTCGGGGGCCGTGGGGGACGTGGCGCTGTACATCGCCGCGGTCGGCGCGGTGCAGCAGGGGATGGCGGGCATGATCTCGCTCCTGGCCCAGGCCCACCAGCGCCTGCTCCTGTTCACCCACTACCGCGACGTCGTCGCGGTCGAACCGGACCTGGCCGCCGGGACGGGCGGGGTCGGCCCGCTGACCGGCCGTATCGAGCTGCGCGACGTGTGGTTCCGCTACACCCCCGACCAGCCCTGGGTCCTGCGGGGCGTGGACCTGGACATCCCGGCGGGGACGGCCCTGGGCCTGGTGGGGCTCAACGGGTCGGGCAAGAGCACCCTCGTCAAGCTGCTGTGCCGGTTCTACGACCCCGACCGCGGCACCATCGCCTGGGACGGGACCGACATCCGCGACGTCGACCCCGCTGTCCTGCGCGAGCGGATCGGCGCCGTGTTCCAGGACTACATGACCTATGACATGACCGCCGCCGAGAACATCGGGCTGGGCGACCGGTCCCGGGCCGGGGACCGTGCGGCGATCGAGGCCGCGGCCCGCCGAGCGGGAGTCCACGACGCGGTCGCCGCCCTCCCCCACGGGTACGACACGCTCATCACCCGGATCTTCTACCAGGGGGACGGGAGCGAGCAGGGGGTCGACCTCTCCGGCGGGCAGCAGCAGCGGATCGCGATCGCCCGCGCCCTGCTCCGCGAGGAGCGGGACCTGCTCATCCTCGACGAGCCCAGCGCCGGGCTGGACGCGGAGGCCGAGTACGAACTGCACACGCGGCTCAGGGAGCAGCGCCGGGGCCGCACCAGCCTCCTGGTCTCCCACCGGCTCGGCGCCCTGCGCGACGCGGACCGCATCGTCGTGCTCGACGGCGGGACGATCGCCGAGTCGGGGACGCACGGGGAGCTGATGGCGGCGGACGGCGTGTACGCCCGGCTGTTCTCGATCCAGGCCGAGGGGTACCGCCGGGACGAGGGCGATCGCGAGGACGAGAGGCGTCGCCGGGACGAGGAGGCCCCGTGCTGACCGCGATCGGCGCGGCGGTCGCGCTCGCCCTCCCGGCCGCTGCGCTGGGGGCGCTCCTGTGGGTCCGCGCCAGGGTCTTCGTCGCGGTGGTGTCGGGGGAGAGCATGCTTCCCACGCTCCGCCACGGGGACCGGATGCTCTCCGCGCGTACGAACAGGGGCACGGTGATCGCCCCGCGCCAACTCGTGGTCCTGAGCGATCCGCAGACCCCGGTGATCCGTGACGAGCGCAACCGGCGCAGGCCCAACTACCTGGTCAAACGGGTGGCGGCGGTGGCCGGTGATCCGCTGCCCCGAGGCGTCGCCGGCGACGAGGGGGGCGGGACCGTGCCGGAGGGCTGCGTGGTGGTCCTGGGCGACAACCCGGGCCGCAGCCTCGACTCGCGCGGGTTCGGCCCGGTCCCGGTGAGCCGCGTCGTCGGAACCGTACTGCGCCGGTTGGAGGGATGACGCCGATGCCGTGGGACCACCTGCTGCCCGGCGCGGCGGCCCTGCTCGCGACGGTCTTCGCCGTCTCGGCGTTCGGCAAGGCCCGGGACCCCCGCGGCTTCGCCGCGTCGCTGGAACCGCTGCGACCGGTCCCCGCAGGGGTGCTGCCCCTCGCGACGTGGTCCGTCCCCGCCGCGGAGGCCGCCGTGGTCGCGGCCTTCGGGGGCTGGGCGTTGGGGGCCGAACAGCTGGGCCGGGTCGCCTTCGCAGGCTCGTTCGCCCTGCTGTGCGTGTTCACGGTGGTGATCGTGTCGTCCCTCCGGCGCGGGCCGTCGGCGCGCTGCCACTGCTTCGGGAGGCCGGGGGCGGACTACGCGCCGCGCCACGTGGCGCGCAACGCCGTGCTGGGCGCCGTCGCCGCGGCGGGGGCGCTGGCCCCGGGCCCGGCGGCGGCGCCCGAGCCGGCCGGTGTGCTGCTGGCCGTTCTGGCGGGGGGCGTCGTCGGGGTCCTCGTCGTCGTCATGGACGACATCGTGGACCTGTTCGCCCCGGCCGCCCGGCCGCGCCGCGGGTAGCGGCCGGCCGGGCGCCCGCGCGTCGCACCGGCACCACTTCCGGTCGGTCCGGGGGGTGTTTTTTGGAGGCTTTCGGGTCGGCGAGCGGCCGTCCGGGCCATCTCTCGCAAGCCGATGTGCGAAGTCCGGCCCGGTTGTGCTGCACGAGCGCAGAGGCGCAGCGAGAGGCGGCCCGGTGGACGCGAGCCCGGAAGAATCCACAGAACACGACCTAGGCGGGGAGCCCCAGCTCACGGGCGATGAGCATCTTCTGCACCTCGCTCGTTCCCTCGCCGACCTCCAGGATCTTCGCGTCGCGGTAGAACCGGCCCACCGGGTAGTCGTTCATGAACCCGTAGCCGCCGAACACCTGCGTGGCGTCGCGGGCGTTGTCCATGGCCGCGTTGGAGGCCAGCAGCTTCGCGATCGCCGCCTCCTTCTTGAAGGGCTCGCCCGCCAGCATGCGCGACGCCGCGTCGTAGTACGCCAGCCGCGCCCCGTGCACGCGCGACTCCATCTCGGCGATCTTGAACTGGATCGCCTGGTAGTGCCCGATCGGGTGGCCGAAGGCGTGCCGCTCGTGGGCGTAGCGCACGCTCTCGTCCACGCACCCCTGCGCCAGGCCGACGGAGAGCGCGGCGATGGCGATGCGGCCCTCGTCCAGGATCCGCAGGAACTGCGCGTACCCGCGTCCGCGCTCGCCCACCAGGTTGGCCTCGGGCACCCGGCAGTCCTCGAAGACCAGCTCGTTGGTGTCGGAGGCGTTCCACCCGACCTTGGAGTACTTCTGGCCCACGGAGAAGCCCGGCGTGCCCTTCGGCACCAGGATCGAGGAGATCTCCGGCCGCCCGTCCTCCCGCCGGCCCGTGACGGCGGTGACGGTGACGAGGGAGGTGATGTCGGTGCCCGAGTTCGTGATGAACGACTTGGTCCCGTTGATCACCCACTCGCCGCCCTCCAGCCGCGCGGTGGTCCGGGTCGCCCCGGCGTCGGAGCCGCCGCCCGGCTCGGTCAGCCCGAAGGCGCCGAGGGCCTCACCGGAGGTGAGCCGGGGCAGGTGCGCCTTCCTCTGCTCGTCGGTGCCGAACCGGTAGATGGGCATGGCGCCCAGCGACACCCCCGCCTCCAGGGTGATGGCCACCGACGAGTCCACCCGGGCGAGCTCCTCCAGGGCCAGGCACAGGGCGAAGTAGTCGCCGCCCATCCCCCCGTGCTCCTCGGGGAACGGCAGCCCGAACAGGCCCATCCGGCCCATCTTGGCGACGATCTCGTACGGGAACGCGCCCCGCTCGTAGAAGTCGCCGATCACCGGGGCGACCTCGGTCCGGGCGAACTCCTCCACGGCGGCCCGAAGGTCGGCGTGCTCGGTCGACAGCTCGTGACGGCTCATGACGTGTGCTCCTCGCGGGTGGCGGGGGTGGGAACGGACGGGTCCGGCGGGGCGTCGGCGGGCTCGGCCCGGACGGGTTCGACGGTGACCAGGGGCGCGTCCATGGGTACGGACGCGCCCGGCCGCACCGCCACGCCGGTGACGGTGCCGTCGAAGGGGGAGGGGACGGAGTGCTCCATCTTCATGGCCTCCACGACGGCGAGCGGTGTTCCGGCGAGGACCGCCTGGCCCACCTCCACGGGGACGGCGAGCACCGTCCCCGGCATGGGGCTGCGCACGGTGCCGTCGACCGCCGCGTCGTCGTCGCGCAGCGCCGCCGCCACCGGCTCCTCGTGCAGGGTCCACGCGGTGCCCCCGGCGCCCAGCCACCGGTGCCCGGTGGCGGGGTCGTCGGCGCGCGCGTAGGTGCGGGTGCGCCCCGCGTGGGTGACGGTCAGGCGGGACCCGTCCGCGGAGCGGCGTGCCGTCGCGGCGACGGGCGCGCCGTCGTCCACCCGCACCAGGTAGGCGCCGGGGGCCCCGGCCGCGCCGTCGCGCCGGACCCGGACGACCGCGGAGTCGTGCCGGGGCGCGCGCAGGCGCCAGGGGGTCCACGCCGGGCCGCCCATCCGCCACCCGTCGGGGGTGGCGAACCGGTCCGCCGAGGGGCCCGCCCCTCCGGGTTCCAGGTCGAGCTGGTGGTCCAGGGCCGCCGCCGCGTACACGTGCTCGGGAAGCGCCCCGGGCGCGGGCTCCGGCGGATCCGTCTCGATCAGGTCGGTGCTCAGGTCGCCCGCCGCCACACGCGGGTGGCGCAGCAGCCTGCGCAGGAACGCGGTGTTGGTGACGCACCCCAGCAGCACGTACGCGCCCAGGGCGGCGTCCATCCGGCGCAGCGCCTCGGCCCGGTCCGGGCCCCAGGTGATGACCTTGGCGAGCATCGGGTCGAACGCGGAGGTCACCTCGCCCCCCGCCGCGACACCGGAGTCCACCCGGGCACCGGAGGGCTCGGACAGTGCCAGGACGGGGCCGCCGGTGGGCAGGAACCCCCGGTCGGCGTCCTCGGCGTAGATCCGCGACTCCACAGCGTGCCCCTGCCAGGACACGTCTTCCTGGCCGAAGGGGAGCGGGTCGCCCAGGGCGATCCGGACCTGGAGCTCGACCAGGTCGATGCCGCGCCCGCCGCGGATCGCGACGACCTCCTCGGTGACGGGGTGCTCCACCTGGAGCCGGGTGTTCATCTCCAGGAACGAGAACGAGAGCTCCGGCTCCCCGTCGCCCCCGGACGCCTCGGCGATGAACTCGACCGTCCCCGCGCCCGTGTAGCCGCACGAGCGCGCGGCGGCCACCGCCGCCCCGCCCATGGCCTCCCGCTGGGCGGCGGTGAGCAGGGGGGACGGGGCCTCCTCCACCACCTTCTGGTGGCGGCGCTGGAGGCTGCACTCGCGCTCGCCCAGGTGGACGACGTTGCCGTGGCCGTCGGCGAGGACCTGCACCTCGATGTGCCGGGGCCGCCGGACCAGGCGCTCCACCAGCAGGGTGGGGTCGCCGAACGACGCGAGGGCCTCCCGCCGGGCGGCCGCGGCGGCGGCCACCAGGTCGTCGGGGGAGTGGACGGCCCGCATGCCCTTGCCGCCGCCGCCCGCGGACGGCTTGAGGAGCAGGGGGTACCCGGTCTCCGCTGCGGCGTGCAGCAGCGCGTCGTCGTCCAGCGGCTGTCCGGGCTTCTCGGCGAACCCGCCCAGGACCGGCACGCCCGCGGCGGCCACCGTGTCCTTGGCGCGGATCTTGTCGCCCATCGCCTCGATCGCCGAGGCGGGAGGTCCGACGAAGACCAGGCCCGCCCCGGCGCAGGCCCGGGCGAACCCGGCGTTCTCCGACAGGAAGCCGTAGCCGGGGTGCACCATGGAGGCGCCCGACTCCAGGGCCGCCGCGACGATCGCGCCGGAGTCCAGGTAGCCGTCCACACGCAGGGCGAGGTCGGCTGCGAGCGTGTGGGGTGCGCCGGCGTCGGCGTCGGTGTGCACGGCCACCGAGCCGATCCCCATGCGCTTCAGGGTGCGGATGATCCGCAGGGCGATCTCGCCCCGGTTGGCGACCAGCACGGTCGCGGGGGAGTGGGACGTTCGTGGCGTCGTGGTCAAGGGTTCCTCACATCCGGAAGACGCCGTAGCCCACCGGGTCCAGTGGCGCGTGGCGGGCGGCGGACAGGGCCATGGCGAGCACGTCGCGGGTGTCGGCGGGGTCGATGACACCGTCGTCCCACAGGCGGGCGGTGGAGTAGTACGGGCTGCCCTGCTCCTCGTACCGGTCGCGGATGGGCGCCTTGAAGGCCTCCTCGTCCTCCGCGGACCACGCCTCGCCGCGCCCCTCCAGCTGGTCGCGGCGGACCGTGGACAGCACCGAGGCGGCCTGTTCCCCGCCCATCACCGAGATGCGGGCGTTGGGCCACATCCACAGGAACCTGGGGGAGTACGCCCGGCCGCACATGCTGTAGTTGCCCGCGCCGAACGACCCGCCGATGACGACGGTGAACTTGGGGACGCGGGCGCAGGCCACGGCGGTGACCATCTTCGCCCCGTGCTTGGCGATGCCGCCCGCCTCGTAGTCGCGGCCCACCATGAACCCGGAGATGTTCTGGAGGAAGACGAGGGGGACGCCGCGCCGGTCGCACAGCTCGATGAAGTGGGCGCCCTTGAGCGCGGACTCGGCGAAGAGGATGCCGTTGTTGGCGATGATCCCGACCGGGTGGCCGTGGAGGTGGGCGAACCCCGTGACCAGGGTCGTCCCGTACTCGGCCTTGAACTCGGTGAACTCGCTGCCGTCCACGATCCGGCCGATCACCTCCCGCACGTCGTACGGGGTGCGGGTGTCGGCGGGGACCACCCCGTAGAGCTCGTCCGGGTCCAGCGCGGGCGGCCGCGGCCCGCGCGTCTCCCACGCGGGCGGGCCGGGCGGGGCGAGGGTGTCGGCGATGCGCCGCACGATGGTGAGCGCGTGGGCGTCGTCGTCGGCCAGGTGGTCGGTGACCCCCGACACCCGCGAGTGCAGGTCGCCGCCGCCCAGCTCCTCGGCGGTCACGACCTCGCTCGTGGCGGCCTTCACCAGCGGGGGGCCGCCCAGGAAGACGGTCCCCTGGTCGCGGACGATGACCGCCTCGTCGCTCATCGCCGGGACGTAGGCGCCGCCCGCCGTGCACGAGCCCAGCACCGCCGCGATCTGCGGGATGCCCAGCTTCGACATGGTGGCCTGGTTGTAGAAGATCCGCCCGAAGTGCTCGCGGTCGGGGAAGACGTCGTCCTGCATCGGCAGGAACGCGCCGCCCGAGTCGGCGAGGTAGACGCACGGGAGGCGGTTGTGCAGCGCCACCTCCTGGGCGCGCAGGTGCTTCTTGACGGTCATCGGGTAGTAGCTGCCGCCCTTGACCGTGGCGTCGTTGGCGACCACGACCACCGGTCGGCCCATGACCCGGCCCACGCCGGCGATCATCCCGGCGCCGGGCGCGTCCCGGCCGTCCTCGCCGTAGAGCCCGTCGGCGGCCAGCGGGGAGATCTCCAGGAAGGGGGAGCCGGGGTCGAGGAGGAGGTCGACGCGGTCGCGCGGCAGGAGCTTGCCGCGCCCGACGTGCCGTGCCCGGATCTTCTCCGGGCCGCCCGGCGCGGCGGCGGCGATCCGCTCGCGCAGCTCCAGGGCGAGGGCGCGGTTCGCCGCGTCGTTGGCGGCGAACGCGGGCCCGGCGGTGTCCACCGCCGAGCCGAGCACTGGTGCCCTGCTCATGGTGTCCTCTCGTGGAGGGATGTTAATGCTCACTAACAACCGTGATGTTAGTAACTACTAACATGGGTGTCCAGGGCCCGGGAGGCGCGAGTCACCCCGGAGCCACCCGCGGGCGAGGAGGGGCGGAGCGGATGGGGCCGAGACCGACGGGCGAGCGCCGGACGGCGATCCTGGGCGCGGCGGCGGGGCTCTTCGCCGAACGCGGCTACCGGGGGGTGTCCATCGACGACCTCGGCCGCGCCGTCGGCACCACCGGCCCTGCCCTGTACCGGCACTTCCCCGGCAAACAGGCACTCCTCGGCGAGGTGCTGGTCGACATCAGCGACCGCCTGGCGAGGCAGGGCAGGGAGCTGGTGGCGGAGGCGGCGAGTGCGGACGGCGCCCTGGAGGCGCTGCTGCGCGGACACATCGCGTTCGCCCTGGACGAGCCCTCCCTGATCACCGTGCACGACCGGGAGCTGGGCAACCTCACCGAGCCCGACCGGCGGCGCGTGCGCCGCCTCCAGCGCGGCTACGTCGAGGAGTGGGTGGGCGTGCTCGCCGTACTCCGGCCCGGGGCGTCCCCGACCGTGCTCCGCGCCGCCGTGCACGCCGTGTTCGGCCTGCTCAACTCCACCCCCCACAGCAGGGGCGAGCTGCCCCGGCCGCACATGGCCGAGCTGCTGCTCTCCATGGGCCGCGCCGCCCTCACCTCCCCCGACGCCGCGCCTCCGGCCGTGTAGCGCGGGGCCG
Organism: Nocardiopsis sp. NPDC006198; assembly: GCF_040613895.1. Taxonomy (NCBI): domain Bacteria; kingdom Bacillati; phylum Actinomycetota; class Actinomycetes; order Streptosporangiales; family Nocardiopsidaceae; genus Nocardiopsis; species Nocardiopsis sp. NPDC006198. The sequence continues at coordinate 63,427 of NZ_JBEXSY010000037.1, forward strand.
GCGCCCCACCGTGCCCGCGGTCCCCGTTCCCGCGCTCCCCCGCACCGCCGCCGTGGCCCGCCGACCCCGGGCGGGGTACGAGGGTGCCCGGATTTGGGGGAGGCGATGCCGTGGGGTGACCCCGGCCGGGGTAGACCCGACGGACACCGATCCGGGGAGGCGGACATGAACGTGGTGACCAGGGGCTTTCGCGGGCGCGGGGGCCAGGACCCCGCGAGGGTTCCCCCGGGGCAGTACGAGACACACGACTTCCCCGTGCTGTCCGCCGGACCCACGCCCCGGGTGGACACCGGGGAGTGGACCTTCTCGGTCGAGGCGGAGACGGGGCGGACGCGGGTGTGGACCTGGGAGGAGTTCCGGGCCCTGCCCCAGGAGCGGCCCCGCGTCGACATCCACTGCGTCACCCGCTGGTCGAAGCTGGACACCGACTGGGAGGGCGTCAGCCTCGACGTCCTGCTGGAGGACGTGGAGACCACCGCCGAGTACGCCCTCGCGTCCAGCTACGGCGGCTACACCGCGAACCTCCCGCTCCAGGACCTCACCGACGGACAGGCGTGGATCGTGCACACCTTCGACGGAGAGCCGCTCGCCCCCGAGCACGGGGGACCGGCCCGGCTGATCGTGCCGCACCTGTACTTCTGGAAGTCGGCCAAGTGGGTGCGCGGGATCAGCCTGCTCCACCAGGACGAGCCCGGGTTCTGGGAGCAGGCCGGGTACCACGACTACGGCGACCCGTGGCGCGAGCAGCGCTACCGGGGCGACTGATGGTCGCGTGGCGGCCCGCGACCCTGGCGGCCGACCGCTGGGAGACCGACAGCGCCCGGACGCTGGTGCTCGACGTGCCCGGCTGGCCCGGCCACCGTGCGGGCCAGCACGTGGACGTCCGGCTGACCGCCGAGGACGGCTACACCGCCCAGCGCGGCTACTCGGTGGCCTCGGCCGACGAGGGGGAGCGGATCGAGCTCACCGTGCAGCGGGTGGAGGGCGGGGAGGTCTCCTCCTACCTCGTGGACGTGTTCGCGCCGGGGGACGCGGTGGAGGTGCGCGGCCCGCTGGGCGGCTGGTTCGTGTGGGACGCCGCGTCCCCGGACCCGGTGGTCCTGGTGGGCGGGGGCTCCGGGGTGGTGCCCCTGATGGCGATGGTGCGTGAGCGGCGCAGGGTGGGGAGCCGGGCGCTCTTCCGGGTCCTGTACTCGGTGCGCACGCCGGAGGACCGGTACTACCGGGGGGAGCTGGGCGCCCACCGGCCCGGGGACGGGGGAGTGGACCTGTTCGTCGCCTACACGCGCCGGGCCCCGGAGGCCTCGCCCCGCGGACCCGGGCGCCTGGGCGCGGCCGAGCTGAACACCCACGGGTTCCCGGCCGAGTTCGCCCCGGTGTGCTTCGTGTGCGGGCCGACCGGTTTCGTGGAGACGGCCTCCGACGCCCTCGTGGCCCTGGGGCACGACCCGAGACGGGTCCGGACCGAGCGGTTCGGATCCGGTGGAGGTGCCAGATGACCGAACCGGAGCACGTCGACGCCAACGCCCTGGCGGGTCCGCTGTCGGAGATCCTGTCCGTGGACCTGACCGCCGCCGAGCGGCGGTGCTCGGTGTGCGGGGCGTGCGGGGTGTTCGCGGAGCTGCACGTGACGGTGGACGGCCCGGGACTGGTGGCGAGCTGCCCGGTGTGCCGGACCCTGGTGCTGCGGCTGGTGCGCACCCCCGACAGCGTCTGGGTGGACCTGGGCGGGACGGGGGTCGTGCGGGTGCGCCTGGAGACGTGAGGCGGGGGCCTGCGGCGGTCGGCGGCGACCGCCGGACGGGCCCCGGCTCCGGGGCGGTGAGGGGGCGCCGGTCCCGGGTGGGCGGAACGGGCGGGGACGGGCGGCCGTCCTCGCCGCCGTGGTCATCGTCTGCTCGTAGGAGTCGGGCGCCGCCAGCCGGTCGGCGTTCATGGGCAGCAGCATGACGGTCTGGATGACGCCGACGACGGCGGCCGGAGGGG